>JAIFNJ010000099.1 GCA_020047835.1 Bacteroidota bacterium | reverse complement strand
ATTCGTTTTGATTGTTTAAGGCATAAATAACCTCCACTTTTAAGTTACCGGGGTAGTTTTCATCCCCATCGGGACTCAAAAGCGATAATTTAAACGCACTTTCATAACCGGTTAGTTCAATGGGTGATACGTCCCAGTTTTTAAGATTAAATCCGATTTTACCTCCATGTAAATGATTGGTACGGTCGTTTTGAGCTAATTTGATTTTTTTGCCATCCAGTGTGAAAGTACCATTTCCAATACGGTTGGCAAACCGTCCGCAGATAGCTCCCAAATAGGAATCACCGGTTAAAAATTCTTCCGGAGTTTCGTAACCCAAAACAATATCCACTTCAGATGATCCATTTGGAAGTTTTACTGAAGTGATTTTTCCACCTTGCGAAATGAATTCGACAGATACACCGTTTTTATTGGTTAACTGGTATGAAGGTACTTTTTCCATAGTAGGGTTATTATTTCAACTGCATTAGTATCTTTTTTCAAGCAAGTTATTTTGCTGGTATTAAAAGGAATGGACACTTTTTAAGAGTGTCCATTCCTTGAATAATTATTCAGCTTTTTTGGTCATTTTAACCCAAATAAGCATAAATGCACCAAAGATGGTCATAAATAAACCCGACCACAGGTTAATATTGATCTGCATCGATTTTACGTACATATCGGGATCGGAATTTGTGGCTATTCCAAAGGCCAACACCAATACACCCAATACGGCAAAAAGCAATCCAATAGGAATTCTAATATCTAACATAACTGTTTCCTCCTACCAAAATAAAATTGTTAATATAATAGCAATTATTCCCACTAGCCAAGCTAATGTTGATGGACGGCTGATCCATTTTCCATCGTTCATGCCACTGCGTGGGGTTAATGAGTAAACCAATCCGACTAATTCTTCATCGGATTTAATTTTCTTAGTAGCCAATGATAGGCCAATAGTCAACGAAGCACTGGTAACAAAAGCAAAAATAGCGGTCCAAAAGTTTTGAGCCATTTCAACCGGATAAACATGAACAATACCAATCCAACCTCCTTTAACCAAGGTGGTAGCGCCCATTGGTGCTGTTAATCCATGATGCAACAAGGCAATGGTAAACCCTGCTAATAAACCAATAAAAGCAGCATGACCGGTAGTTCGCTTCCAAAACATTCCCAATGCTATAACTGCAAACAATGGCGCATTAATCATAGAGAAAATGGTTTGCAAAAAGTCCATAATGTTTCCAAACAATCCAGCCAAATAAGCTGCTGCAATACTCACTAAAACACCAAAAATAGTAGCCAATTTGCCAACTTTTAAATAATGTTTTGAGTCAGCTTCTTTGTCGTTAGTAGCTGGCCTGATGTAACTTTGGTAAATATCGTAGGTCCAAACTGTATTAAATGCGGATACGTTTCCTGCCATCCCTGACATGAATGATGCCAACAAAGCAGTAAGTCCTAATCCAAGCACACCTGCTGGTAGATAATGTTTAAGCAGCATGATGATGGTTAAATCGTAATTGGGTTGTCCGGTGACAGGATCCGTAATGGAAAAACCTGAAGTTGGATTGTTCATCAAAACCAAAGCCACAATACCGGGAACGATAATAAGGAAAGGAATGAACATTTTTGGCAAGGCTCCAATCAACGGTGTTTTACGGGCTGCAACAGGCGATTCTGCTGCCATGGCACGTTGTACAATTAAAAAGTTGGTACACCAATATCCAAACGACAAAACAAATCCCAAACCGGCAGCAATACTGTACCACTCCACTCCCATTGGATTTGATGTAGCAGAACCAGAGTATTTCCAAGTGGTAGTAAAGGCATCGGGTGCAAATCCTTTGTTTGAGACTATAGGTTCCAAACTTTCTTTTAAGCCTCCCCAACCGCCCACTTCATGCAAGCTTAAGTAAACAATGGGGAACAAACCAATTACAATGATGAAAAACTGCAATACTTCGTTATAAATGGCCGATGATAATCCACCTAAATAAGTGTATCCAAGTACAATAGCTGCTGAAAGAATCAAACTGAGGTTAAAATCCCAACCCAATACTTTTTCCATTAATATAGCCAACGCATACATCGAAATCCCTGATGCAAGTATGGTCATAATGGCAAATAAAATGGCATTCAACCCCCTTGTTTTCTCATCAAAACGCAATTTTAGGTATTCCGGCACTGAACGGGCTTTGGAACCATAATAAAATGGCATCATGAAAATAGCCAGGAAAATCATGGCAGGAATTGCTCCAATCCAGTAAAAATGGGTGGTCATCATACCGTACTTGGCGCCAGAGCCAGTCATACCCATTACTTCAAGGGCACCTAAATTGGTTGAAATAAATGCCAATCCAGCAACCCAAGCTGGCATTGACCTACCGGCTTCCAAAAAAGCATTGGCATCTTTCATGTAGCGTTTGAGTACCCAGCCTATGCCCAGTACAAAAACAAAATAGATCATCATTATGGCATAATCTATCCATTGTAAATCGAAAGTTTGTTCCATAAATTATCAGTTGATTTTGGTTTATATAAAACTATTAAAACTTAATTATATTTATAAAATCTTATTTTGCTCGGTATTTCTGTTCCCACTGCCACGCCGATAGGGTCATTTCGTCCAATGTTTTTTCAGCTTTCCAACCCAATTCCTGATTTGCTATCGTTGTATCGGCCCATATTTGCTCAATGTCGCCTGCTCTGCGGGCTACTACTTTATAATTCAATTTTTTACCGGTACTCTTTTCAAACGATTTAATGACTTCGAAAACTGAAAACCCGTTGCCGGTTCCAATGTTGAACATTTCATAGTTGTTTTTATTTTTAGCGTATATAAGCCGCTCTATAGCTACGATATGGGCTTTGGCTAAATCAACCACATGAATATAGTCGCGGATGCAGCTACCATCAGGGGTAGTGTAATCGTCACCAAAAACGCTCAATTGTTCCCGCAGGCCATTAGCAGTTTGGGTTATGAAAGGCATTAAATTGCTGGGAACACCGCGGGGCAATTCACCAATCAAGCCAGAATGATGGGCACCAATTGGGTTAAAATATCGTAAAGCAATCCCTTTGATGTCGGCTCCTGAATGAATGGTGTCTTTTAAAATATTCTCATTTACCTGTTTGGTATAACCATAGGGCGATTCAGCCGGTTTTACTGGTGCATTTTCAGTTACCGGTAATTCATCAGGCTGCCCATAAACAGTGCATGAAGAGGAAAATACAAAATTAGTTACTTTATATTTTATCATGAGCTCCAGCAGGTTAACCATGGTTACCAAGTTGTTGCGGTAATAATGCAACGGAATTTGAACCGATTCGCCAACGGCTTTTGCCGCCGCAAAATGAATAACACCAACCAAATTGCTGTTTTCTTTAAAAAAGGAATCTAATTTATTGAAATCGAGTAAATCAAATTCATAAAATTTTGGCCGGATTCCGGTAATCTGTTCAATGCGGTCGATTACAAATTCCTCTGAATTCGACAGATTATCAATTATTACCACTTCATACCCTTGCTGAATCAACTCAACGGTGGTGTGTGAACCAATAAAACCGGTACCTCCGGTAACTAATATTTTTCCTTTACTATTCATTGGTGTTTATAATGTTTGGTAGGTAATTCTCTTAAACGCTTTGCACTTTGTTCTGCTGTAATGTCCCGTTGGGCATTGGCCATCATTTCATAGCCCACCATAAACTTTTTTACCGATGCCGAACGGAGCAGTGGCGGATAAAAATGCATGTGCATGTGCCATTCCGGATGCTCCAGTCCATCAGTTGGGGCTTGGTGTATCCCTGCTGAATAGGGAAAGGAAGTTTCAAATAGGTTATCGTATTTAATGGTCAGTTTCTGGTACATATCAGCAAAATCCATTTTTTCAATACTGTTTAAATCAGCTAAACTTGCTACTTGCCTTTTGGGTAAAATCATGGTTTCGAATGGCCAGACAGCCCAAAAAGGTACAAGGCTTACAAATGTATTATTTTCTTCGACAATTCGTTCCTGTTTTTTGATTTCCTGTTCCAAATAATCGGAAAGTAAGGTTCGTTTATGAGTTTTGAAATAATTCAATTGTTGTTCTATTTCTTTTGCTACTTCAACCGGAATGGACGATTGAGCCCAGATTTGACCGTGAGGATGAGGATTGCTGCAACCCATTACACTTCCTTTATTTTCAAATAGTTGAACGTGGTTAATGAATGGATAACTTCCGAGAGTTTTATATTCCTGACACCAAAGTTCAATCACTTTTAGAATATCTTCCACTTCCATTTCAGGAATGGTAAGGTTATGATTGGGCGAAAAACAGATAACCCGGCTTATTCCTTGTTCCGTTTGAGCCACAAATAGCCCTTCATTTATTTCCCCTTTGGGTGTATCGGGTAAAAGGGCACTAAAATCGTTGGTGAATACAAAAGTTGAAGCGTAGTTATCGTTTACAGGACCTTGCGCCCTTTGATTTCCGGGACATAAATAACAGGTTGGGTCATACGTTGGGCGTTCCTCCTGCTGGCTCTTTTCGGTTTGCCCTTGCCAAGGCCTTTTAGCCCGATGCGGCGAAACCAGCACCCATTCTCCATTCAATGGATTGTACCTGCGGTGTGGATGTTCTGAAAAATTTATCATATTTTGATTGGTTACTGGTAACTGGTTGCTTCCCGATAGCTATCGGGACTGGTTTCTGTTTGTTAATTGCTAATTACTCATTGCTAATTACTCATTGCTAAATGCCAACCCTTGCTCCATCTTCAATAACTACCTTAATTATCTGAGGTTGTTTTCCATCAGGAGTTTTATAATTTTCAGCAATCGATTTTTCAAAAGCCGCCACTGCTTCCTTTATCACCAGGTTTATGGTACAGCCACCAAAACCGCCACCCATCATGCGGGCGCCCAACACTCCTTCCATCGATTTTGCTAATTCTACCAATTGATCCAATTCCGTACAACTCACTTCATACTTATCTTTTAGACCATAATGAGAACCGTACATCAAATTTCCAAATTCCACAAAGTCCCCATTTTGTAAAGCATTGCAGGCTTTTTCTAAGCGAATATTTTCTTCAATTACATAAGTACACCGATTGTAAGTAATTT
>JAIFNJ010000227.1 GCA_020047835.1 Bacteroidota bacterium | reverse complement strand
TTATATTTCAGAAAGATGCTGAAGCCTTATTTAAATAGGGATTAACAGCATTATTCTTTATTCTTAAAAAAGAAAGAAACAATTTATAAATTGATTTAGATCATTAAATCCATTGTCGTATCGTTATAAATTGATGTTATGGAATCAACCAGCCGTGTCGGAATCATATAAAGGCAAAAAGTATCTTTGCCAAAGTTATTTAGCAACTCAATGCAAGTAACAAAAAACAATAAATAAGTTAAAACTTAACTATATGATTATGAAAAGAAAAATTTTATCTTCAATGATTTTAGGAGCAGGACTAATTTTTAGTTCTTGCACTTATGACGCATATGAAGCCCCCGAAATTATTTTACCTACCGAACCCATTTCATTTGTAGGTCAAATTGAACCTATTTTCAGTTCAAAAGGCTGTACTGGTTGTCATCCTTCTTTAGCAAATCTTGATTTATCGGCTGGCAATGCTTATGAAAGTTTAATGGCTAAAGCAAGTAGGGTTGATACGTTGAATCCAGAAGCAAGTTTAATTTATTCAAAAGCAAACCCTGACGGAGTGGATTCACATTCCAGCAAATATACACCAGAACAAGCAAAATATGTATTGATCTGGATTGAAGAAGGAGCAAAAAATAATTAATAATTAAAAACAAATAACATGAAAAAGATTTTTATACCCTTTATAGCATTAGTTCTGGCAAATGTAATGGTATTTGCACAAGAAGAAACAACCGTTGATAAACCAGTGGTAGAGCCTTTTGGAAGTGGTTATTTGATTGACAATCAAACTACCTTAGTTCCTTATCCAAAAACGTTGGAATTTGTAATTCAACACAAATTCGGAACCCTTGAAAATGGAAAATCCGACGTTTGGGGAATTTATAACTCAGCCAATGTTCGTTTAGCGTTGAATTTTGTGGTTATGAAAAATGTACAAGTTGGATACGGATTGACTAGAACCGATATGGTACACGATTTTAGTGCCAAATGGACTTTTATAGAGCAAACCCGCAAAAACTCAGTTCCCTTATCGGTAGCCTTTTATGGAAATTTAGGGTTGAGTGGAAATCCTGAGGATACTTATGGTGTTGATTATGAATTTTCAAACCGCCTTTCTATGTTTGGCCAGTTAATTGCCAGCCGCAAATTCACCGATAGACTTAGTTTGCAAGTAAGTGCCAGTTTTTCACATTTTAACCAGACCGATACTTCAAAATTTGATTATGATCGAATTGGGTTGCACTTGAATGGCCGTTTTAAAGTGACAGAGGGTGGATCAGTTATTTTCAACTATGATCAACCGCTTAAGGCACTTCAATTGACAAATCATGAAGATGTTAAATTGCATCCAAATGTTGCCTTAGGATACGAGATTGCTACCGTTTCGCACGCATTCCAGTTCTATTTGGGATATTCAAAACAGCTGATGCCTCAATATGTTATGGTGCGTGAAACCAAAGATTTTGATTTTAACCAGTTTAATTTTGGGTTTGTTATAACCAGGCTAACTGGTTATTAATAGTAGTAAGAACATAGAAATAGTATAAATACAAATGATTACAGAACATTTATTTAAGAAATACCTGATGCTTTGCTTTTTGCTGGCATCAGGTATTTTCTGTTTTGCCCAGGTAGAACCGGTAACTCTTTCGGAGCAGAGCAGCCATTGCATTCAATGCCATGGAAACCGCTATTACAAATTTCACAATAAGGTTACTGGAAGTGAAGTTAAAAAACTTATGAATCCCTACTATTTTATAGATAGTACAAAATATGTACAAGCGATTCATAGTTTCTTCTCCTGCGAAGACTGTCATGCTGCTGACTATGTTAATTATCCACATCCATCAGAATTAAAGCTGGAACCTAAACTTTCCTGCATTGATTGTCATGGCGGCGATGAGACTTTTGCAAAATATCAGTTCGATCAGATGGCAGAAGAAGTTGCAAATAGTGTTCATAAACAAGCTTTTGGTGAACAATTTAAATGCGAAATGTGTCACGACTTGCATAGTTATAAATTAGGAGCCCGCAAGGAAAATTCAAAAATTACTGAAATTGTTAAGCAAGACAATGAGATGTGTTTGAGTTGCCATAATAATTTATCGAAATACCAAATTCTTACCGACAATCAGAAACCTGAATTATTAAAAACACATGAGTGGTTGCCAAATCAGGAATTACACTTTTTAAATGTTCGCTGTATTGAATGTCATACTCCGGTAACTGACACGGTAATGGTATCGCATAAAATATTACCCAAAGAAAAAGCAGTGCATCTATGTAGCGACTGTCACTCAACCAACAGTATTTTGCGCGATAAGCTCTATAAATATGCAGCAATCCAGTCGCGTAATGAAGGTGGGTATTATAATTCAGTAATTTTAAATGAAGCCTATGTTATTGGTGCAAATCGAAATAAGTATTTCAACATTATTAGTTTACTAATTCTTGGATTGGCACTTGGAGGCATTTCATTACATATTGCCGCACGAATTATTAATAAAAAGTAACATGAGTAAACACGATTTATATTTATATCCTGTCTGGTTAAGAATCTGGCATGGAGTTAATGCAATTTGTATTATCCTGTTAATTGTTACAGGAATAAGTATGCAATATGGAAACCTTGATTATCCTTTTCTCCCTTTTAAAACATCCGTATTACTTCACAATTTTGCCGGAGTAACTGCTGCCATTGGATACGCTGTTTTTTTGGTGTATAACCATTTTTCTGGCAATGGCAAGCAATATGTTCCAAATTACCGGGGATTTGCTGGAAGAATATCGAAACAAGGCATGTATTATTTATATGGATATTTTAAAGGGGAACCAAAACCTTTTCCAATTACCAAAGAGAACAAATTTAATCCTTTGCAGCGTTTTTCATACTTAACTACCATGTATGTATTTGTTCCAATTATTGCTATTACAGGAGTTGGTTTGCTATATCCGGAATTGATTTTCACAAAAATATTTAATATCGGTGGTGTTCAATTAACAGCAGTACTCCATTCTGTAATGGGATTTTTTATTTCCCTCTTTTTGATAGTACATTTATATGTGGCTTCAATTGGAAAGAACCCATTGCGGAATTACAAGAGTATCATTAATGGCTATCATGCTGCCGATGATCACTGAAATTAATTCTGACTGAATTATGAAAAACCTGCTGGATATATTCTTTGCAGGTTTTTTTTTGATATAAACCAATCGAATTCGATGAGTCGTATGGTTTATTTGAAAGCAATAAGCTACGGTTTAATTCCCTAAAAATATGAGAATCGAGCTAGGTTTAAACAGTTGAATTTAAATCGGTCATACTCTTTCTAAAAGTTTTTTAAAATGACACTGAGTTCTACTGAGATTTCACGAAGCTCTACGGAGTCTTTTTAAACAGCATCATTTATTCTGTGCTAATTCTAAATGCATAACCGATAGTTCAAGATGTTGAATCTCCATTACCATTTCCATGGGCCCATAAACCAATGATTGAAATCAACCAATAAGCACATAAAAAAAGGCCATCTTTTTATGGATAGCCTTTTCAATATCAATTGAATTAATTGTTAATTCGACCCAAATAACAAGGAATAAAGGATCAAGATAGTTAGAATTATTCCCATTGAAAGGAAGAAAAATCCAAATATCTTAATAACCCGCATTCTTAATGCCGATGTTTTCAGTTCAACCGTTACCTCTTTTAATCTTCCTGATTTTTCAAGTTCTTCATACTCTTTTGGTCGGTCTTCCTTGTATTCTTCTGCTGGCACGTGCCCGGTAAAAATAACGGTGTCCATTGGGAACGCTTCGGGGCGGAAATGGGTATTGAAAAAATGTATGGTAAAAATAAAACCAGCCGCCAATAATGCTTCATCGGAATGTATAATTTGAGCAATATTAATGAACCATCCCGGTAAAAACATGGTAGCTATTTCAGGGAACCAAAGCATTAATCCGGTTAAACCAATTACAGCTACCCCCCAGAATACAGCCATGTAGTCAAATTTCTCCCAGTAAGTCCAGCGGCCATAAGCAGGTTTTGGGCCTTTACCTATAAACCATTTAATGGTGGCTCCAAAATCACGTAAATCTTGTTTATTAAACATTAACGAAGAGCCACTGAAAATAAACTCTGAGAATTTAATTTTCCGCTTCATTTTGGTTCGAATGAGAGAAGCTACGTGAAAAGCAAAATACCCAAAAGTTATAATGGCGGCAAAACGGTGGAGACTTCCCGCATTTTCAACACCTCCAAGCAATGAGGAAAGGGTTTTTGCCCAAGGCATATTGGCGAACTTAAGCATCATTCCGGTTAATGCAAGCAACATAAAGCTGAGGATAACAAATATATGGGTTATCCGTTGGCTCTTAGTAAAACGACGAATATACAATCCGGATTCTTTGTGCTCCAGCAATTTACGGCGACGCCTTTCTTTTAATGAGCGAGGTATCCATAAAATGGTATGTATTCCAAAGAATAGGAAAACACCCACCAATAAAAAGGTCATGCCCCAGAATGCGTAGAACAATGCTGGATATTCGTCACGGTTATTATGGGTTGCATGGGTTAAAAATCCTGTAAAGCGATTGTTCGCATCGGGATGGCATTGCTGACAGGTATTCAAAAGATTTTTCTTTCCTACTTTTGAATCAGGATTCGAAATATTGAGAATATTATGGGCACCATGGCAGTCAGAACAGCGAGCCGCTTTATTATAACCAAGTGAATAGGCTTTACCATGATAGGTTTCCATATATGAGTCGGCCAATTTCTCATGACATTTTCCGCATTGCAGCGTAATTTCAGTCATGAATTCATCTTTCTTAATATCTATTACACCGTGAGCTGTATGGCAAACCACGCAAGTAGGGAATTTTTTATCTCCATTGTCCAGATGAATGGCATGGTCGCTAGATTTATATTCATCATAAATTCCTTTGTGACATTTAGCACAAGTTAGCGGAACATTTTTTGGATTCACTGAAGAACGTTCATCGTCTTCTTTCAATTCAAAATGTGAGGTATGGCAAATGCATCCTTTTCCTTCAAATCAGTGTTTTCCAACGCTTTTCCATCTTTTCGGTGGCACTCTCCGCAAAGTTTAGGGACTGACATCCGATAAACAGGAGAGGTTTCATCTGTTTTTGATTTTACTTTATGTGAACCATGACAATCGGTGCAGTAGGGTGCATTTTCATTTTTTTCAAAATAAGCTTTCCCATGGCCACTCTCAAAATATAGTTCAGAAACTGCAGCATGACATGCTGAGCAGTCAACTTTTTTGGTCGTTTCGCATGGACGCATCCTATTCACTGAAACATCGGAGTGACATTTTACACAATTGATATTATTATGCATGGAACCAGTAAATTCGGTTACATCAATTTTTAACGATACTTTTTCGCCATTTACTATTTTATGCACATCATCTTTTTGATGGCATTTGAGACAAGCCTTATCGGAAATATTAGCCACAATGTTTTGCTGATCCACTATATGAGGTGGATGACAATCAGTGCAAGCAGGTATGGCACCCGGTTTCTTTTCCCAAAGCTGCTTGTTGATTACCTTAACATGTACATCCTCAATCCGGGCATGGCATTTCATACATGTACTGGCAACATTTGTCATTGAAATGCTCGATTTTTGATTGGTATGGGGTAAAATCAAATGATTTCCATGGCAATCGTTGCAGGTAGCAGTTACAATAAGTCCACTTTGATACAGTCCCCTTCCGTGAATACTTTGGCTATAGTTTTCAAGGATATTGTGTTCTGAAATGTTGTAATTCCTGGCAACAGGAGCCCCTTCTTTGTGACATTTTCCACAAAGAACTGGAATATTCATTTTATAGGTGCGCGATTTGGGATTTGAATTTTTTAGAATATCATGGGTACCATGACATTCTTTGCAGCTAGGTGCATATTTAGCATTCGCGGTATAAGCCTTGCCATGAATCCCCTCCAAAAATTCCATATTGGCATCGTCGTGACAATTGCCGCAATTTACCGGTTTCATATTTTCCGGATGAGGAAACTCTTCTACAGCTGCTTCTTCATGACACATGGTACAATCCAATTCCTTGTGAGGAGAGTTTTGAAGAAGTTTGCTGTTAACAAAAACTGATTTTGATTTTCCATCTACTTCTTTAGTCAATTCTTTGTCTTCATGGCAAGTCATGCAATCCTCATTCGTTTGCGAAAAAATTGGTGTGATAATGAAAATAAAACCCAAAATAAGGAATGGTTTTAAAATTTGTTTTGGAAAAATAGTAAGTGCTAAATTCATAGTATTCGATTTTTATTTATAGCAAAATGGATTTATTAATGTTTATTAAAATAATTAAATCTAAAACATTCAGCACATTACAGTATTTTAAGTAACTTGAATTTGCTTCATGTTATTAACCATCAAAATAGGTGTAATTGCTTAGAATACAAAGTATAACGAGTTTTTATTAGGTAGTACTTTAATCGTAAAATAAGTGATGTATTACATACACATTAAGTTTATAAATTAATGATATAGTTGTTTTATATCAATTAATGCGTTACAAAACAATGAAATAAATAGACTAAGCGTAGATGACACATTTTATGGTTAATTTTAATAGTTAAATAATATTTATTGAGTACTAATTAAATGAAAGGAAAAGTTATGATTAAGAAAAGTTTAATAGCAATTGTTTGCTTTATTTTTATCGGGAGCAGCGTATCAGTGGCTCAACAGTACAAATATATTGGAGCTGCATCGTGTAAAGCATGTCATAATAAACCAGCAACTGGAAAGCAATATGATATTTGGGCAAGTAGTTTGCATGCTGGTGCGTTAAAAAGTTTGAGCAGTGAAAAATCTTTGGAATATGCTAAGAAAAACAACATTGCAGATCCAACAAAAGAAAAATCTTGTTTGAAATGTCACTCTACATATTATAGTGTTAAGGAAGAACTTATTATGCCATCATTAAAGGAGTCTGAAGGTGTTTCTTGCGAATCTTGTCATGGTCCTGGTAGTGTCTATAAATCGATGACAATAATGAAAGATCAAGCAAAATCGTTGGCTAACGGATTAATTTTACCAACCAAAGAAGTTTGTGAAAAATGTCATAATAAGGAAAATCCATTCCATGTGCCATTTAATTTTGAAACTGCGGTTAAAAAGATTGCTCATCCAA
>JAIFNJ010000248.1 GCA_020047835.1 Bacteroidota bacterium | reverse complement strand
GAATTCCTTGGTTATTGTTCCCGAAACAAAGCCGGATTGGGTTGGGATGGTTGGAAAACAGCTGAATTGTATGTTTATAGTGCTGTCGTGTTTTCCGAAGAATAATCAATATGGAATAAATGGATTGAGGAACCCTATTTTTATTGAATTAGAAGTAATTTCATTAAATTTTCTAATCATTAAAAAAAAGGAACGGCATAAGTTAGCTCTTCATCAACACTTATCAGTCTCTAGCTAGCTTATGCCTTCCTCCCCACAAAATTAACCTATAAAAAACTTACACAACAATTAATACCTCTTACTTATTAATTGCACGTATATAACAAGTTATGGATTAAAAATGTTTATTAATTGTTCCTTTTTTTTTTAAAAGAACATATTTCTACTCGTCGGAGGTACTTTGTTGCTGAAGTTGAAAACCTGATTTTTTTAATGCCTCCAGAATATCATCTTCCGGTTGAATTATACTTTGTTGCTTCCAAAAATCATCGTCATAAACATATTTTGAATCGGAAAAAATAGTGTGAGTCTGAAATAAATCCTTCTTCAATGGTTTTTCGGAATTTAAGGTATCAATTCCAGTGTAAACCATTTCCATCATGGTAGAAAAATTTCTATTAAATAATTGCCTGCTTTTCTTTACGTGTAAATTTAATTCACCGCGCACATATTGAATGTAGTATTTGTTGTTAATTGGAATATATCGGACAAAGTACTTGGTATTCAGTGGTTTCACCTTAGTTTGCATACTTTTACGTATCACGAATAATTTGTCCGATTGCCTAAGTTTTTCTGGCGCAAAGTAAAATTCGGCTCCTAGCACTGCATAATTGGTAGTATTGATAAATACCTGTCCTTCGAGCATGGGTTCAGAAATATCACTTCGCTGTTTAAAACCAACGACATAAACCAATTCATCGAACCATACCATAATATCGTTCAGATGGTAGAAATACATTTTTTCTCCATCCACAGAAAGAAAATCAGGTATATGGCTGACAACATCCAATTGAAAACAAGCTTCCATGCCTCCCCGTAGCTTTACCATCAACGTATCGGTTTGCTTGATGTTTGTGTATTTTCGGGCTTTTTCCAATTGAACCTTATCGCTATCAATCAGCGCATTTAACGATGGCTTGTGTCCTACTATTAAAGCTTCGGAATATATGGAATACCGATTATTTGATTTAATTGCTTCACGATAAAATGCCTCATAATTATATCCTTCATTCCGATAATTACTATGGATTGATTCGCGTGCTTTCCGTATTATGAATGCAGGATCTTTACTCCGGACAATGACTTCTTGTATTGAAATTTGCCCTTCCGATAAAAGAATTGAACAATCTTTTGGAAAGTTCCGAATTGGTAATTCCATATTGTAAAACCCCAGGTATGAAAAAACAAGTGTGTCGTTAATCATGCTTGTAGGAATTTTAAGGCTAAAAAAACCCGATTCGTTTGAAATACTTCCAATGAAATTATTCTTAATGGCAATGGAAGCGAAAGGAAGTGGCTCTTTATTGGAACTGTTCCTGACTGTTCCACTTATAAATAAGTAGCTTAAAGGTTCAACAGAATCATTTACTGCACTTATCGTAAGCGGATGAATTACTACTTGGTTATTGATTACTTCATAGGAAAAAGTGGGGTTTTGAAGCAGCGTATCTAACACATTTTTAAGATGCAAATCTTTGCATGAGAAGGTTACCATCTGATTGCCATTAATTAACGATGCATCGTAGGTAAAATAACAATTGCACTGTTTCGAGAGTTGATCAAATACCTGATCGAGTGAAATATTTTGGACTGAAATGGTTACCGATTTTTCTAAAAAAGAATCTTTTTCTAGATTAGTCTGAGCAAAAATTATCCCGTATCCAAAAATTTGGATATATAACAGATGCAAAAAGACAGTTCTAATTAGCAAACTCAATGCAATGTTATTTATTTAAAAGTATGTAGCTGGTTTCAGTCTGTTTAACAAATTTGAGATTGAAAGCCAATGTTATCGATTCCATGATTCCGCTCAACGGAATATCGTTGAAAGTTGTAGTTATTAGTAAGTTATTGATGGAAGTATCACCAATTTCAATTTGGCAATGATACGTTTGATTAATATCGCTGATAACTTGTTGCAGGGGCATTGCTTTAAACACCAGTTTATGGTCTTTCCAGCTCAGGTAATTTTGATTATCATTAGTTATTTTACTTAAATTTCCATTACTAAAAAAACCTTTATCACCGGGCAATAAAATTACATTTGTTGAAATAGATGAATTTTCATAAAATTCAACCCTTCCGGAAGCAACAATTACTTCGGTATATTTAGCGGATGAGCTAATATTAAATGAGGTTCCGAGCACTTTTACACTGGTTTGGTTGCATTCCACAATAAATGGTTTTTGTGAATTGGGAACTACTTCAAAAAAAGCCTCACCACTAAGTTTCACATTCCGCTGATTCTGGTTATATGATTGGGTATATGATAACTGAGCATCTTTATTCAAAAACACATTACTACCATCGGGAAGTTCCACTTTTTGAGGTTCAACCTTATTATTAACAACCTGAAATGTTTGGTTTGAACTGCGCTGATAAACCCAAAGAGAAGTAAAACCGACCAATAAAACTACAGTAGCTGCAATGCCTACTATCCACCTCATAGGAATAACTTTCTTTTCACGATAGTTAAACTGATTCAGCTCTTCATCAGATATGCGCTGATGCAGTTTATTCCAGGCAGTATCGGTATCAAATTTTTGTATTTCTTGCATTTTATTTATTGTTTTCCAAGTTTCCACACACGCTTCAAATTCTGCTATTTGGCTAATTTCGATAAAATCCTGACTTTCGGGATTATAAAAGTTACCGTCGTTATTAGTATTTGCCAATATTTTAGCTGCTTTTTGGTAGTCGGTATCGGTAAACATAGCGTTCATTTATTCGGTTACTTATATTCTGCTAAACTGTGACGGAATGCTTTTAAAGCTTTACCCATATCAGCTTCAACAGTTTTTACTGAAATGGAAAGCTTTATTGCAATTTCATTGTATTTCAATCCAAAATCGCGGTTCATTTGAAATATTTTTCGGCAGCGATGAGGAAGCTGGCTCAGTGTTTTTTTATATATCTGATAAATTTCACCTGCTTGCATGGCATCCTGAATGGAGTAAATTTCGGAATTATCATTCAATACATGGTTGGCGTATTTATTTTCAACCTGTTTGTGTTCCACTAAATGCAAACTCCGGTTATAAACCGCTTTATATAGATATGAATTCAAAGAACTGGTGATTAAGAGATCCTCTTTCTTTTTCCACAATTGATAAAAAACTTCCTGCACAATTTCTTCCGCTAAATCGGAATCATTTAAAATTTTTAAAGCATATCCACAAAGTGGAGGATAAAGAGAACGGAAAAGTTCTTCAAATGCGTTAATGTTTCCATTTTTTATTGCCGATAAGGAAATTTGTTCATTCATCGATTGCCTGCTTTTTCCAAAAATAGTTTTTTCCGCTGTCAAACACAAACTGACCGGTTAAACCGGTCAGTTTGAATTATCACTTATTTTATGTTATTGAGATTTCTTTTAATTTTTTTGATTGCAGACTCTATGGATTGCTCCGGTTCAATAGTATTATAATCGCCCCAGAAATTTTCATCTCCAAAACCATTCACCATTTCCGTCATCACTACATTCATTTTCAATCTATCTGATGGCTTGAAAGATGATTCATTATCAGCTTTTTTCCAATCGGTTACTGCCATTTCCACCATGGTGGTAAAGGTATTGCTGAATAATTTCTTTTTCCAGTTTACTTTGAATGCCACTTCGCCTCTGGAATAATTGTAATACCACTTACCATCTTTCTCCTTATAATTTACTAAATAGTTTGCTGAAGTTGGATACACGTTAACGCCCATCGGTTTTCGCTTAATAAACATATTGCTGGCTTCATCTTTGTTTTCAACATTCAAACTAAAGGACAAACTTGTTATTGCAAAGCTTTCCATATCAATATAAATACGGCCATAAAATAATGGGGTGGTAATAAACGATTGTTGTTTAAATTCAATCACATAATTCAATTTTCCGTCAACCCGGGTAATGTTGACATAAGAATATTCGTAAGAACCTAAAATATCTTCAGAAAGAATCATATATGGATCTTTCATGATATCAAGCATTAATGTTGAATAAGGTCCACCTTGTAATTTGAAGAGAAGGGTATCCATTTTTTCCACTTCGGTGCTTTTGCGGCCTTTATACAACTTTACCTGATCCTGGCGATCATTACCATACGACTGTTTATAAACCTCTACCACGGCTTCAGATAATCCGATGTACGACCAACGTTTTTTGATTGTTTCTCTATAAAAGGCTGTCATAAGTAAAGGCTCACTGGTATAATTTTGCCTACGGTTTTCCATAACCTTGTCAATCAATAATCGCGGATTATTTGGAAAAACATTTATTTCAGTAAGATTCACCGAAACCATAACCATTTTAAGAATATTGGGTTTTTCTTCTTTCAGCTCTTTTATAGGAACAAACAGATTTTCATAGCCTATAAAAGATATTTTTAATGAACCATTGAGATTTTCATTTGGAATCTTTATTACGAAATTTCCTTCAGTATTGGTAACCGTGGCAATATTAGTGCCTTCCAATGAAACAGAAGCAAAAACCAGTGGTTGCTGAGTTTCAGCATCTATCAGTTTACCTTGAAATGCTTTGAAAGTGGCATCTTCGGTTCCTTTTCTATTATTACCAATTTGAGACATTCCTGCAAATGCAGCATTTGCAACAAAAACAAGCAATAAGCCTAGTATTGCAGTTGTTTTAATTCGAGTTAGTGTTTTCATATATCAATTGTTTAATGGTTAATACTGTTTTTCTTTGCTATATGACCGACTACGATAAGGATACCCTATGGATTTTTTGATTTATTTTTAGTTGCTATGGAAAATGTGAAGGATGAATTGCAAACGAATTTGAATGGAAATTGGAAAATTGCAATATATATAAATGAACGCAATACTTAATCTTGCAATAGATTGAGATGATTTTTTATATAACTAAATTTAGCTGCGAACTTAATGAAATAAAAACCGCTAACTTTAGGTACTTATCTATATTTCAAAAGTATGATTTATTTAAAAGATTATTTTGAACCGGAGCTTACCAATGAATTGAACCGGTTAGCCATATTAGAGATTGAGCCCAACGAATTGATATTGAAAGAGGGCTCGTTTATAAAAGAAATTCCCATTTTAATTGAAGGTTCTATAAAAGTGCGAAAAACAGATGAATCGGGACGTGAAATTGTATTGTACCATATTTATCCAGGCGAAAGCTGTATTTTATCCATTACCTCATGTTTGAACGAAAAAATGAGCAATGCCGAAGCATTGACGGTTAAAAAATCGAAAATAATTGTGGTAAATGCCGACCAAGTAAAGGAATGGATGGATACGTATAAAAGCTGGCGGCAATTTGTGATGAAGCTCTATTATCAGCGAATTGATGAAGTATTGACCTTGGTGGACCATATTGCATTTAAGCAAGTGGACTTTCGGTTAATTGAAAAATTGAAAGAAAAAAGAATCCATCAAGGAACCACCCTAGAAATTACCCACCAGCAACTGGCCAACGAATTGGGAACTGCCCGCGAGGTAGTTTCAAGGCTTTTAAAGCAATTGGAAAAACAGGGAACTATTGAGCTGGATAGGGGAATTATAAAAATAATTGGGGCTTTGTAACTTGTGTCACCAACTATCGATAGCAACGTTAGTATTTTTGCATTGAATAAAATAATCGAATTCAAAAAACAAAAACGATTTATAACAATTAAAAATTACAATTATGAAAGCAAATGTTGGAAAAATTGACAAAATTATCCGGGTTATTCTTGGATTAGCGATTGGCTTAATTGGGTTATTAAACCATAGCTGGCTTGGTTTAATTGGTATTGTTCCGATTCTTACTGCTGTAATCAGCTGGTGTCCTTTTTATGTGCCATTTAAAATTTCCACAACCAAGGAATAATCAATTCAACTTTATTAGTAGGTTCAGTTTTCGGTTACTTTTGGTAATCTGGAAATTGAACCTTTTATTTTTTCCAAAATCCGTTATTAAAGCTAAGCTTTGAAGCGTCTGTTTTAAAATCTATAATATGAAGATCGGCTAAGGAAATCATCTTGGAATTTTTAGAAATGGAGTCGCTCACCGAAATAACCACAAATATACCCGGAATAATATAATTGCGTAATGCTGCCGATTCACATACAACCGCCTCGTCCAATGGAATTAAAGGTTTTAAAAATTCTATTGCTTCCAATAATTTTTCATCGGTGCACTGAATGTAATACACCTTTTTAGCCCCCGCAGCCAACATTTTAGAACTATCCTTTAAAAGTGAATAGCTTTTTTCCTCGGCAATTATTAGGTTTTTGCTTTCAAATAAAAGAACACAAGTGTTACATTCAGAATGGAAGTGAGGGGTTATTTTAATAGCCACAACATTTTGCTGTTGGCTTATTTGTTCAATTATTTTGCAAGCAAAAGTGGTTTTACCCACATTCCGATTGGTGCCGGCAATGAGAAGCATATTTGGCCAAACCTTCATAATAAATCGGTTGGGTAATTCAAATTTTTCAAATCTGCTGACTTTGGAATAACAATATAATAAACATTTAATCTTTCAAGTAGATTTACCAATTTATATACATGCTGATTTATCTGCTCCTCCATCATTGGTAACACATTTTTATGGTATATTCCAATTAAGGGTTCTAACTTACCTTTGCTGTGTCGGGGAATGACCGCGTCAAAAGACTCTATCTTTTCCAACATCAGTGAATAAAATGAAGTGGAAACCAAGGGTACATCACAAGGAATCACCAAATTAATATCAGTATTTGATTCCTTTAAACAAGAGTACAATCCTCCGATGGGTCCTGTGTTTTCAAATACATCGGAAATTATTCTGTTGCTGAGATTTGGAATTAATTCGTTGGAGCTTACCAATATTTCGTTCACCAAAGGCTTTACAACTGAAATAGCAATATCTATCAGTCGCTGGTTTTTATAAAGCATCAAGGCCTTATTGGATCCCATGCGACTGCTTTTTCCTCCAGCGAGAATTATTCCTGTTACTTTGCTATCCTGCATTTTCAAATATAAAAAGACCTATTGGATAATACAATCTAACAGGTCTTTATCTTAATTTTATGCATTGAAATTAACAGCCACCGGCTGCTTTTTTCTTTTTTGGTTTCTTAGCTACGTCTGGCATGGGACCAGCTGATTGCGAAGGCGTCGATTGAACTTCCAATGAACCACCTCCAAGAGCCCCACTCATAGCTTTTCGGAAATCATATTTTGCAAATTCGTCGTTTGGCGCTGTTTGATCCGGTTTTAGTGGATTTATTATGGCTTCGGCCCAATAATTCAATCCCCCTTGAAGTACATAATTATTCTTAAAACCCCGCTGTGTGCAGATTAGCCATGCCTGATTCGATATAACGGTACCGTTGGAATAGAATACATTGGTGCGAACATCCTGATCTAGGTATTCCAGCCACTCATCTGCAAGAATATCAGATAATGGAATGTTGATTGCCCCTGGTAAATGATAGGTTTCAAACTCATCTTTGGGTCGTAAATCAATTAACTGAATAGATGGGTCTTTTTGAACAATATAATCGGCAATTTGGTCGGCCGTATAATATTGTGCCCCTTCGGTAATTTGACCAACCACCTCATCAATAGTTAACTTATAAGGTTTTGTAGTATTTTCGGGTACTGCAGCTATAACTAAAGCCAATGGAATTAAGGCCATTGCAAGTAATATCAGCGGGTTAACGTCTTTTAAATTTTTCATGACATGATATTTTAAATAATAATGTTTCTTCTTGGCTTAATACTCTTCTCGCGGGAATTTTTTCTCGGCCCACTCTCCTACCCAAAACATGGCAAGAGCCATCAATACAACCAATAAAACAAGTACTCCCTGAGAAATTCCCATCACTTCATTTAAACGAGGAAAGCCTGAAAAACCATCTTTGAAGAAATTTTCCCAAAGCGGATAACCTTCTCCGAAAAAGAAAATACCTAAGAATAAACCGCCCACAAACACCATGGCATCAATTTTTCCGATGGCGGCTCCACAAACACTGGTACCGGGGCAAAACCCACCGGTTATAAATCCGGCGCCCATAATGATTCCACCTGCAATAGCTGAATGCCAGTAGGTTGGGTTTACATAAACCAAGCTCAAATCGACCCAGCCAAAAAGACTAAAGAACAACAATCCTAGCATAGCTGTGATAGCAGCCGTAAAGAATACTTTAAGCACTACGGTGTCATATCCATAAAATACACCGGCCAATTTGCGGCTCGACGAGAAACCGCTTGCTTCAAGAACAAATCCAAATCCAATACCTATTATAAATGCCAGAAAGAAATTTGTACCTGATGAGATTATTTCGTTAACTGATAAGGGTCCCATTTTTATATTTTTAATTAATTAATTTTCTTTGATAATTACACATTGCTAATTGGGTTAAATCCAGTTTTTGCGGAAAATGTAAGCCAACGCATACCCGGTTCCAAAAATGGCAGCCATGGTAACAATTCCTCCCAACGACAACACAGCCATTCCGCTCAATGCGGAGCCGCTGGTGCAACCTCTACCCAACTGGGAACCAAATCCAAACAATACTCCACCTATTAGTGCAAAAATCAACCGACGTTTAGAAGTAATTTTTGGGGAATGTTCCACTTTAAATGTTAAACGACCCGCCAATGCCCCAGAAATGAATGCACCTACAATCACACCCAATACCTGAAAAACCAACCACGATTTCATAACTCCTTCCGGATGTTCATGGATGTTCTCTTTATAAAATGTGGCATTTTCGGCATGTGTAGGAGCAACAGTTTCAACTGTTTTAACCACCATACTTTTAAATGCTCCACTGGCACCTAACCCACGGCCTGAAATAAAATTGGCCGACAGTAATACCAATCCCAATAATACGCCTCCCAAATAGGGATTTAAATATTTGTTCTGTTTCATATCTTGTTTCTAGCTTCCAACTTCTATTCTCTAAATTCTATACTCTAATTTCTACTCTTAATACAGGTATCGGCTTAATTGGCCTGCATTACAAATTAGCCAACGAAGCATAAAACTTCCCAAGAGAACTAATATAACCGGTATTATAACCGGAACTTTAATATGCCGCAATTCCATAACCTCAAGAGCTGCTGGAACCAACATTCCTAAAACCACTACAAAAATCCAGAAAGGGGCTGTTAAATCGCCACCCAAAAATATATGCGATGCATCAATCTGTGCCTGAGTACTGGCTTGGAATCCCATTAACATGTGAATTATTAAAAACAATTCAATTCCTATTAAAATTAAATCGATTCGGGTAAAAATAATCCGTTCGCGTTCATTTTTTGAGAGCAATAAGATTAAAGCCGAACCCGCTGAAAGCCCGGAAGCTAAAAACAAAGGTCCCAATATGGAAGTGTTCCATAATGGACGGGCATTGAAGGCTGACAGTAAAATTCCCGTATAGATACCCAGAATAACGCCTAGCAATACCATAGCCCAAGCCATGTGTTTTTTGTATTCCGAAAAAAAATCTTCCAAATCGCGAATCCATTGAAATTTCCAATCCCATTTAGGAAACCATTCTCTTATGTGTAAAGCTGCCCAAACCATAGACAAAGGTGTAATTATCATTAAGGTCCATGCTCCCCAGCTCATGGGTGATTGAAACTTAATGTTGGTATAAAGCCTCCAGAAATAGGGTTTGTGGTGCAAATCAAGAAACAAAGCAGCAAGTCCAAGCACTAAAAATATAGGCACCAAGACTGGGGCTTTTTTAACTGCCGCCGGGTAATTGTCGCCTTTTCCCAAAAGGTAATACGCACCAGCAAAAAATAATAAACCAGCTGCCAAGCCGCCTAAAAACAGATAAACCGATATTTCCCAACCCCAGGCATGCAATACCGGATCAACCCCTAGGTTCATTCTACCGCTAATAATTATTTCTTCTCTCATAATCACTAAATTAAATAATACACATTGGGTTTTGTTCCGGCTTCGGGTGCAAGCACCTTATATTTTCTGGTTTTCAATACCTTTGAAACAGCACTGTTTGGGTCATCCAAATCGCCAAAATACATGCATTTTGTTGGGCAGACAGCAACACAAGAAGGTTCCATTCCTTTTTTAACCCGATGGATACAAAAGGTACATTTATCGACATATCCTTTAGGGTGCGTATATCGGGCATCATAAGGACAGCTTTGGATGCAAGCTGCACAACCAATGCATTTTTCGGGGGTTACCAAAACAATACCCCCTTCAGAATAATGACTGGCACCTGTAGGACAGCATCTCACGCAAGGTGAATTATCGCATTGATTGCAACGCTCGCTCCGAATTTCCGTTTCCAATTGCGGATAGGTTCCATCGGTAACTTCAACTATCCAATCGCGGCAATAACCAATGGGAACATCATTTTCCGTTTGGCAAGCCACCACGCAATCACTGCATCCTACACACTTTTTAGTGTCAATAGCCATGGCATATCTCATAATAAACCTCCTTTCGCTGGTTTTTCAGTATGGAAAGTCACGAAATTGCCCCTCATACCGGTTCCACCCATGATGGGATCGACCATAACAGTTGTAATTAATTCAGAATCGCTGGCACCACGGCCGTGAGCCCGGGTCAGTTTCTCATTTTTATGTCCAAAACCATGCACCATATAAACAGAGTCCCATCGGATGCGCTCGGTAATCCTAACCTTTATTGGGAAAGATGATACGATGCCATCCTGATTTTCGAGCCAAACATATTGCTCATTGCTTAATCCCCAAACTTTAGCCACTTTCGGATTCACCCATACGGTATTTTCGTCCATTAAATCTGTCAAGTTTGGATTGTTAGCCGTGCGGCTGAAAGTGTGCATGGGTGCCCTTCCGTAATTTAACCGGTAAAAACCTTGTGGCGGCTCCGGATGGGGGGTATATTTAGGCAATGGATCGAATCCTTCATCGGAAAAGGAAGTAGCATACAATTCAATTTTACCTGAGGCGGTTGAAAATTCAATATCAGCTCCTGGTTCAAAATACAATAATTGACCGTCTTCGGGTTTCATCTTTTTAACGCCCAACCGTTTCATCTCATCCAATGAAGAACCCACTTTGTTTAATTGCCATTCCAACACTTCTTCAATGTCTTTATATTTGAAATACTCATCCAACCCTAATTTGTGTCCCAATTCTTTAGCCATCCACCAACCTGGTTTAGAATCCCATTTTGGATCGGCAGCCGGTTCCCTTAACGCAATGGTAGGTATGCGGTGTTTCGATGTCCGTATTTCATCGTACCTTTCCAAATACGTGCATTCCGGGAGCACCACATCGGCATAACCGGTAATTTCCATCGGCATGGTATCAATCACTACCAACAGTTCCAAATTTTCAATGGCCTTTTTAGTATTGCGAATGTCGGGCAACGTAAAAATAAGATTGGTACCGTTTACAATCCATCCTTTGAAGGAGCAATCCCTTGATGCAGCTGGAATGGTTGCATCACAAATTCCGTTGGCAAGGGCTAAATCAGCTAAGACAAATTGTCCTGGAAATGCATCCCGCCATGTTTTTTTTGGTTTTGGATATTCCGGATGTGGAAAACCGGGTATGGTCGTTTCGATACCCAAATAAAAACCACCACGTCGGCCCCAGCTTCCCAGTAAAGCATTTAAAATAGCTACGCAGCGCAATCGCTGGGTGTCGTCGCCATACCAGGTAACGTGCCTTCCGGGATGAACAATTACCGATGGTGCGGCATTGAACATCTCCCGGGCCGTTTTGCGTATCACATCGGGCTGTATGGTTGTAATTCCATAGGCCCATTCGGGGGTAAAGTCTTTAACGTGTTCCTTTAGCTGATCAAAACCATAGGTGTATTTTGCAACGTAATCTTTATCATACCAACCTTCATTAATCAATACATGCATCCACGAAAGCAACAATGCAATATCCGTAGCCGGTTTAATGGGCAACCAGTATTTTGAATGGCTGGCAGCGGTTGAAAACCGTGGATCGACTGTTATAATAGTTGCTTTTTTATCAATAGCATCACTCATTTCCTGAATCTGCCCGTTGTGCATGTTCTCGCCAATATGTGAACCAATCAATACCAAACATTGGGTATCGCGTATATCGGTGGGCTCCGGTGAACCCAATTCTTCGCCAAATGTTCCTATCCAGGCAACCTCACGGGGGCCTCGGCATTGAGCATACGATGGGGCACTGATGTTGTTTGAGCCATAAGCTTTTAACAAATGTCCCCAAAACTTTCCACCGGAACCGTGTGTGAACAATGCCACACATTCCGGCCCATGTTCTGCGGCAATTTTCTTCATTTTTTCAGCAATAAAGCTTAACGCCTCATCCCAACTGGCTTCCCGAAATGTCTGTTTGCCATCTTCACCAGTCACGCGGATCAAAGGAGTTTTCAACCGATCTTCGTCGTTATACATACCCACACCGCCTGTTCCTCTTGGACAAAGCCTTCCGTTGCAATGAGGATCGTCGGGATGGCCGATTACCTTTTTAATGTTTCCATCGTTATCGGAATAAACCCATCCGGCACATTTCCAAAAACAGACTTCACAATAAGTGGAGGTCCGCTTCATCATCAATTTATTCAACTGATCTTTTGAAAACAGGGTTTTGCCAGCTGCTTTAATAGAAGAGCCCCCAATGCTGAGAGCCCCCAAACCCAATGCTGAAATCCTAATAAAATCTCTCCGGGATGTCTTCATATTGTTAGCTAATAACAAATTTTAAAATCCTAATTTAAGTTTATGGCGATGATTGTTAGGTAATTAGATTTATATCTAAATTTAGTTAACCCCATAAACTAATACGCAAATATAATTTGGCATTTTTATTTTTAATAGCATTTAGAAATGATTGCAGCTAATTTATTTTAATTCTAAATACTACGAATGAATCGGATTTATAAAGTACTGAATTATTGGGATTTAAACGAAGGAAGTGGCAATTAGTTAAAATATGTTTATTGGCATGTATAGTACATGTACTTTGTGGCTACAAAACAAACCCTGAAAAAATAAAATTCTATTTAATATTAAAAATCGATATTAATTTATTCAATAGGTCATTTTTCAAGCATATCATGCAACAAACCAGCCACATCGCCAACAACTTTACGACAAATAATTTTATGATGCTTTCTATCGGCAACTTCAGCTTCGGTTGCGTGCTTTATTAACAATTCAGAACAATTGCTAGTACCATGAATCTCTTCAACCAACCCATTTAATTCACGGACTTTTTTGTAGGCAGCCAGCTTGGTTTCCATATCTTTCGGGTTGCTGTTACCATAAGCCAGGCCAAGAACCATAAAACCACCGGTAACTGCCCCACATTTTTGCCTTAAACGACCCATTCCACCTCCAAAAGTTGATGAAATAAGTTTGGCGGTATTTTCATCCAAATTATACCTCTCAGCAAACGAGAGAAGAATAGCTTGAGAACATGCATATCCTTCATCAAACAATGCGACTGCTTTATCAATAGTTTCCTGTTTATTCATTTTATTCCATTTTATTGTCGTCTGCAAATTCAATTTTAATAGGTTTGTGATTCCTGTCAATTGCAGCAAACGTAAAAATTGCATTTACAGCTTTAAAACGCGTATCAGAAAACATTTCTTCAACCCAAATTTCGACCTGAATATCCAGTTTTAATGTTCCAATTTTAATTACTTTGCCAATTATTTCTGCAATAGTACCCGATTTTATAGCATTCTTAAACTGCATTTTATCTGTCGAAATCGTAACCATTTTCATTCTTGTAAAACGGGTTGCAGTTATATACGCTACTTCATCCATCCACTGCATGGCAGTTCCGCCAAACAACGTTTCATGGGAATTTAAGGTACTCGGAAATATTACCTTAAACTGTCTTGTTTCAGAATTTTTAATCCGCTCAGTTATTTCCATTGATTATCAATATATTAAATGTAGTATAATGAACCTGCGTTCAAAATATTTTGCAAATATAGGTCAAAATATTTTTTAATGAACGTAGGTTCATTACTTTTGTACAAAAAATTTAACAATGTCACGACCACAGAAAAGCAGAAAAATATGCAATCCTCCAAAAATGCAGGGATTTAAGCCTTTTGGAATTGCCTTATGTGAAGCTGAAAATATAATTATGCAATACGATGAATATGAATCGATTAAACTAGTCAATTACGATAATCTGCCCCAGGAAGAAGCCGCCGACCAAATGGAAGTATCGCGTCCCACGCTTACAAGGATTTACAACAGTGCATTGAAAAAAATTGCACAAGCCTTTGTTGAAGGTAAATCGATAATTATAGATGGAGGAAATATTGAATTCGAAAAAGATTGGTACAAATGCAAAAAATGCTTCAAATTAATTGAAGGTACTGAAAATCATATAAAATGTGCCGGCTGCAATCAATTTGGAAATGAGGAATTAATTAATCTAAAAACGGTAACCATTTTAAAATGACCAGCACTTTTCAAATTAGTTCTTATCTAGTATTATTCTGTTTTATAGTTACTTAGACTTACATAAATAACAAATATATTTTATCATTCTTTATTTTAACATTTTAATTACTATACCTAATATATGAAGAAAACAATAGCCTTAATCATTGGATTTATTTTACTTATCTTGATTGCTATAAATATTTTCAACCAGGATGATATCGTTGACCTCCAACTTGAAAAATTAAAACAAACCTATGCCGTAAAACCAATTCCATCGGTTGACCATAGAAAACTTCCGGAACTTCAAAAGGAATTTAAATCACCGCAAGAAGTCACCGAAGTGTGTATTTCATGCCACACGGAAACACCAAAAGAAGTAATGGCCTCAGCTCACTGGAATTGGGAACGTGCCGGATATATTGAAGGACGCGGTATTAAATTCCTTGGTAAAAAAAATGTGGTTAACAATTATTGCATTGGCTCTAAAACCAATGAACAAGCCTGTGCAAAATGCCATATCGGCTTTGGAATGACCAACAACGATGAGTTTAACTACAAAGACTCAAACAATGTGGATTGTATGGTATGCCACGATAACAGTGAAACCTATCAGAAAGGTGCTTCCCTGGCAGGTTATCCCGACCGAGAAGTAAACCTTGAAAAAGTGGCCCAAAGTGTTGGAATGCCTAAAAAGAGTAATTGTGGTTCGTGCCATTTTTATAGTGGTGGTGGAAACAATGTTAAACATGGTGATTTGGAAGAAGCCCAGCTTGATTGCAGCAGAGAAGTAGATGTTCACATGGCGTCCAATGGACTTAATTTAGAGTGTATTGCCTGTCATACAGCTACCAATCATCAAATAAAAGGACGGTTGTATTCTGTTTCATCCGACAACGAAAACCGGGCCAATTGTGAGGATTGCCATACTTCTACACCCCATTTTGCAACCATTTTGAATACACATACTGCCCGCATAGCTTGCCAAACATGCCACATACCAGAATATGCAAAAGTAAACGCTACTAAAATGGATTGGAAATGGTCCACTGCCGGTATAATGAAAAACGGAGAACCTTATGAAACCGAAGATTCCGTGGGAAATCATGACTACATGACGATTAAAGGTTCCTTTGTTTGGAAAAAAAATGTAAAACCGGATTATGTGTGGTTTAATGGAACAGCCAACCACCATCTTGTTGGAGACCAGATTACATCAATTCCGATTCAAATAAATGCATTAAACGGTTCTTATACTGATAAATATTCTAAAATTATTCCCGTAAAAATAAATACCGGTGACCAGATTTACGACAAAAAATACAACTATCTGATTATACCCAAATTGTATGCCCCCGAAAAAGGAGACAGTGCCTATTGGGCTGATTTTGATTGGAATACAGCTTCTGAGGCGGGAATGAAACGAATTGGTTTACCTTATAGTGGTTCGCATGGATTTGTTAGTACAGTAATGTATTGGCCGTTAAATCATATGGTAGCGCCTAAAGATAAATCGGTTTCATGTGCCGAATGTCATACACGCAACAATGGCCGGTTAGCCCATTTATCGGGTTTTTACATGCCGGGACGTGACAGAAGTGCTAGGCTAGATTTTTTAGGCCGATGGTTGGTAATTCTATCGGTAGTTGGCGTAGTCATTCACAATTCGCTTCGGATACTTTCTGCCTACCGAAGGAAAAAGATAGAAATGAATATTATAAACTATAATACTAATGATGATGACAGCGAATAAGATATACATTTATAAACGATTTGAACGCTTTTGGCATTGGACTCAGGCCGCGTTGATTATTTTTTTAGCATTAACAGGCTTCGAAGTACATGACTCGATTCATATTTTTGGTTTTCAAAAAGCGGTTGAATTTCATCGCATTGCTTCCTATTCGCTTATAGTTCTGCTAATATTTGCTATTTTCTGGCATTTAGCTTTTGACGCTTGGAAACAATATATTCCTACCCGAAAAAATTTACTTGCACAAATAAAATTCTATGCAAATGGCATGTTTAAGGGCGAAAAACACCCAACTGAAAAAACAGCTCTGCAAAAACTAAATCCGCTACAACGTCTCATTTATCTTGGGTTCAAATTGTTAATGATACCCATTGTTGTTATTTCAGGATTGCTTTATATGTTCGACAAAACCATCGATGCCAACCAGGTAGTTGTAATTAGCAAGTTTCGCCTTGAAAACATTGCCTTGTGGCATACATTCGGTGCTTTTATGCTCATTGCCTTTCTTGTAGTTCATGTTTATATGACCACTACCGGTCATTCATACACTTCAAATATTAAAGCCATGATTACTGGATATGAAGATGTGGAACCGGAATTGCCGACTGACGAAGAAACAAAACAATAAATTATTCATTTTCAAAAGAAAAGATATGCAACCCAAACCGTTTATGAATCCTTACTTTGCCGGTTTTTTACTGGGACTTGTTTTATTAACCACTATTTACATTACAGGCCGCGGACTGGGCGCCAGCGGAGGAACAAAAAGCGTGGTGGCGGCCTTAGTAAAAACAATTAGTCCTTCGCACTATGCAAATACCAATTACTATCAACAAAGCGAAGCGGAACATCCGGGAAGTCCTTTAAAATCATGGTTATTATTCGAAATTATTGGTGTTTTTATTGGGGCTTTTGTCTCGGGCGTAATTTCAGACAGAGTGAGTTTGAAACTGGAAAAGGGACCTAAAGTGCGCAATACTACGCGAATTATTGCGGCCATTACAGGTGGATTGCTGTTTGGTTTTGGTTCGCAATTAGGACGCGGGTGCACCAGTGGTTCAGCACTCAGTGGCATGGCTGTTATGTCGTTTGGAGGAATAATTACGATGCTGGCCATTTTTGGAGGCGCGTATATGTTAGCCTATTTTTTTAGAAAACTTTGGATAAATAATTAAACTTATATGGGACCTTTAGTACCTGATATTATTAGCAACGAATTTAATTTTATGGTTGCCTTGTTGGTTGGAATTGCTTTCGGATTTGTGCTGGAACAAGCCGGATTTTCAACCACAAAGAAATTAGTTGGCCTGTTTTACGGTTATGACTTTACTGTTCTCAAAGTATTTTTTACCGCTGGCGTAACGGCTATGATTGGTGTTATTTTGCTAGCTCACTGGGGTTTGCTTGATTTGGAAATGATTTATGTAAATCCCACTTTTTTGCGTTCCGCCTTAATAGGAGGACTCATTATGGGTGCAGGATTCATTATTGGAGGGTTTTGCCCGGGCACAAGTATTTGTGCAGTAGCTACCGGAAAAATAGATGCTTTTTGGTTTATTGCTGGTTCGTTAGTGGGTATATTTTTCTTTATGGAAGCTTATCCATTACTATCAAATTTTTACATTGCCGATAACATGGGAAATTTACGCATGGATAAATTCCTCGGAATATCGAAAGAGTGGTTTGCCATTAGTTTAACTGCCATGGCGATTTTGGCATTTTACTTCACTCAAAAAATTCAAAACAATTTACAGGGAATAAAACCTGTTTATCCAAAACAACGGATTATCAAATACAGCTTATTTGCCATCTTACCTTTTGCAATAATTGCCTTCATTATGATTACGCCCGATAGCAAGCAAAGAATACTTAATAAGGCAAATACTTTTGAAAACCAACATGCGGCCAAAGAAATAAATGCCGACAAACTAGTCGTTGAATTGGCAAATAATTATTACAAAATAAATTTGGTTGATGTAAGAAGTCCAGAAAAATTTAAAGAATACCATTTGCCCTTGGCGATAAATATTCCTCTGGATAGCATGTTAAACCGCGAATGGCAAAAAGAGTTCACTCAAAATTACAAAACAAATGTATTTTATGCCGATGATTCTATTGATACGCGCAAAGCGTATGTTATTGCAAACAATATAAGCGATGCTGATACATACATTTTAAGTGAAAGTACCAGTCAATTCAAATACTTAATTTTGAATATCGACCCGCTTTCTAATACTGCATCAAAAAATGAACAACAATTGCATCAATACAGAACCGATATGGCGCGCATTATTATGGAACTTGACTTCCGTTTAAAAAACCAATTGCAACCTGAAAAGAAGCAAACAAAAAAAGTTAAAGGGGGTTGCAGTTAATCAAATATAATAGGGTTAAAGGGCAATTAATTTATAAACTTAAAACAGTTGAAAATGAAAAAAGTACTTATTTTTTCAGTCTTTGTAGTGAGCATTTTTAATGCTTGCACATTTGAAAACAAACCCAGCCAAAATCAGGCTGTAACCAGTGAAATGCAGCACAAATCGCACATGGCTAATGACAGTGTCCGTGATGGTGTGTTTATTCACATTACACATAGTTCCGATGACCCACACCGTGCCGTAATGCCATTAAAAATGGCTACTATGATGGCTATGGATAAAGATGTATTGGTATATTTGGATATCAAAGGAATTGAAATGGTATTAAAAAATGCCACTGACGTTACCTATCCTACTTTTCCGTCAGCTCAAGAATCGCTTAAAATTCTAATCGATAAGGGAATAACGGTTTTTGCATGTCCGGGTTGTATGAATGCTGCCGGAAAAACCGCCGATGATTTAATTCCCGGAGTAAAAATGGCAGAAAAAGAAGCTTTTTTCAACTTTACTAAAGGCAGGATAATTACGCTGGATTATTGATATAATTTTTGAACAAACAATGACTTATAGGAAATCATTTATTTTTAATTACTAAATATAAATAAGATGGAAAACAATGAAAACCAAGTAGTTATTGCCATGCCACGCATTGGCGATAAGGCGCCTTCATTTAAGGCTGTTACCACACAAGGACCCATCAACTTTCCCGAAGATTACAAAGGAAGTTGGGTAATTTTGTTTAGTCATCCGGCCGATTTTACACCTGTTTGTACTTCTGAATTTATGACTTTTGCAAGCATGGAAGAAAAATTTGCAAAAGCAAACTGTAAATTAGTTGGACTTTCGGTTGATGGATTGTACAGCCATATTGCTTGGCTGCGAACTATTAAAGAAAAAATTGAGTACAAGGGAATGAAAAACGTGGAAGTTAATTTTCCTTTGATTGAAGACATTACCATGGAAGTTGCAAAAAAATATGGCATGATGATGCCTGGTGAAAGCAATACAAAAGCTGTTAGAGCTGTATTTTTTGTTGACCCGAAAGGCATTATCCGCGCCATTATTTATTATCCATTAAGTTTGGGTAGAAATTTTGATGAGCTTTATCGCGCTGTTGTTGCTATGCAAGCAGCCGATGCCTTTTCCATTGCAACCCCCGCTGATTGGCGTCCGGGTGATGATGTAATTGTTCCAACAGCAGGGTCTTGCGGTGTTGCAAAAGAACGAATGGAAAATAAAGAAGGTATAAAATGTTACGATTGGTTTTTTTGTACCAAACAAATTAGTAAAGAGGCCATTGAAAAAGAAATTTTGAAAAAGTAGATTAATCCGAAGCCAGAATTTCCAATAGGGAATTCTGGCTTTCAAATCACACAATATAAAAAACACAACCATCATTGAAAACATCATATTTTCAAATATATAACGTTTAATAAATATTCCGAATGAATATTATATCATTAATAGATAATTACCAAGGTAATGAACGGTTGAAAGCTGAACATGGCTTATGCCTCTATATTGAAACTGCCCATCATAAAATTCTTTTCGACACCGGGCAATCCAATTTGTTTATTGAGAATGCCAAAAAGATGAATATCGATTTATCGGAGGTGGATACAGTAGTCATTTCGCACGCTCACAACGACCATATTGGTGGCTTAATCCACTTTCTGGAAATCAACCAAAAAGCAAAAATCTATTTAAAGCGCGAGATATTTGAATATCAATACTATTCCATTAAAAAGGAAACCAAACATTTTATTGGCTTTCCCGTGCAACTGCTGGAACATAAAAATAGGTTTGAATTTGTGGAAAGTGCCTGTTATATATTGGGTAATCAAATATTTATTACCAAAATTGATTTGCACTACGCCAAACCCAAAGGAAACAAACGATTATTTAAAGAGAAAAACAACATTTTAACCGAAGACAATTTTGCTCACGAACAAATTTTTGTAATGAAGTCAAAAGGGGAATTAACTGTTTTTGGGGGATGTGCACACAATGGCATTTTAAATGTTCTTTCCACAGTAACCCGATTTCTGCCTGCTGAAAAAATAACTAACGTTATCGGCGGTTTCCACATGATTGACCCAAATAAAATTACAAGAACAGAAACCGATAAGGAATTACAATTTATTGGCAGGGAACTTCTAAGAATAGCACCCGAAGCCAGATTTTATACAGGACATTGCACAGGAACCCATAGCTTAAAAATTTTAGCAGAGGTAATGGGTAATAAAATTCAAAAATTGGAAACAGGATTACAAATAATTGATTGATTAACAACTTACCAAAACTTGAATTTAGAATTTAAATTGTATTTTAATTAACATTAATAATTAAAACTATGCCAAATCTAAATCATTCAGGACCTAAAGGTCAAGGACCAAAAACAGGTAAAAAACTGGGAGAGTGCAAGAAAACAGATGAAGAGTTAAAACAAACGGGTGTTTCTAGTGCAGATCAAGGAAAACATCATCATTCAAAAAACCTATTTGGAAAAGGTAAAGGAAAACATCAAAACGATTCAAAAAAATAACAACTAAAAAAGAAGAATACTATGAAAATTGCTGTACCGGTTACAAAAAATAACCAAATTGACGACCATTTTGGTCATTGTGAGTTTTACAACGTTTTTACTATTTCGGCAACCAATGAAATATTTGATGTACATACTATTAAATCGGAACAAGGTTGCGGTTGCAAATCGAACATTGCTAGCACATTGGCGCAAAGTGGAGTAACAGTTATGCTCGCCGGTGGCATTGGTGGCGGAGCAATAAATGTGCTGAATAATGCAGGAATTGAAGTGGTGCGTGGTTGTTCAGGAATACCCAGTGAAAATGTAAAAAAATACCTTTCAGGCACCATTGCCGATAGCGGAGAAAGTTGCAAGGCTCACGAGGATCACCATCATGGAGGTGACGGGCATGTATGCAACCATTAATATATTACCTGTACTTAAAATATATTTTTTTGGAGGCAACATAATTTAGTGAAAAAATATTTTAAGCAAATTTCAACCTACGTCCAAATATGGAAACCCTTGCAATATATAGGGAAATCATATGGACGTAGCTTTTCCCATAACAAAACTGGTTATAATTTGTGTGGCAAATTGCAATTTAAAAGTGAAAATATGTAAATAAAAAAGGTTCATATTGAATAAAATGTAACTTTCATGCAAGTTTCCTGAATATATGGTGTCAAATAAACTGAATACAAATTTGATAAGAACCCATGGACGAAACTCAGCTTATAAAAGGCATCCAACAAGGAGATCGCAAAGCATTCCAAATTCTGGTTGAGAATTACCAACGAATGGTTGTGAATACCTGCCTGGGAATTGTCCACAACAAGGCCGATGCTGAAGATCTGGCTCAAGATGTATTTTTAGAGATATTTCGTAATGCTGAAAATTTCAGAGGGGAAGCTAAAATTTCAACATGGCTTTACCGCATTGCCACCAATCGATCGCTTAACTTCATCCGCAACAACAAGCGTAAACGTTTTTTTCAATCAATTGAGGAGACGTTCATAGGAGGTCGAAACAGAACCAACGAAATATCTGAAACCCCTACTGATCAACCTGACCGCAATATTACCGACCAACAAAGGGCTGATATGCTGTACCGCGCAATAGATAAATTGCCGGAGAAACAGCGCACCGCATTTACCCTTAATAAATATGAAGAACTGCCTTATCAACAAATTGCTGAGATTATGGATATATCTTTAGCTTCGGTAGAGTCCTTGATCCACCGGGCAAAGAAGAACCTCCAAGAGCAACTATTGGATTGTTACAAAAAAAAGTGCGTTTGATTGCAAGTATTTAAACTAACTGGTGTCTTACATTAAAAGCAATAAAATGAAACACGATTACATTCAAAATGACCTGATTTTTTATCTCGACAATGAGTTATCGGTTGAAAAGAAAATGGTTGTTGAAAAACATCTGGAAGAATGTGCTGATTGTCGTTCCTTATTAGTTTTCTTGCAGGATGGAATGCAGGTTATTGAGAAAGAAAAAGACCCAGAGGCTTCTCATTTTTTTTATACCCGATTAAGCGCACGGCTAGAAGAAAAACCGAAATTTCAAGCACAAAGTCAATGGCTCCAATTATTACAACCAGCCGTCTTTTCGCTCCTGCTTGTTATCGGTATTTATGGTGGATTAAAAATAGGCAGCAACGCTTCATTTCCTAAACTAAATCAACCTGCAACCATTGGCATTCAAATGCTCAACGATTTTGAAACTGAACCTATCGAATCATTTTTATTAGATAAATTATGAACCCAAATAGCAAAAACCGAATAAATATTTGGATTATCGTAATCCTGATTTTCACCAATCTTTCCACAATAGGCTCATTCTATTACCACCGAATGATGGAAGCAAAAACATCCGAAGTAAAACAGGTTAACGAGAATACAATTCCTGGAGAACAACGCACCCTATTTTTCAGGGACCAATTAATCCTGAGTGATGAGCAGCTAGAAAAGTTCCGCGGTATCAACCGGAACTTTAATCAAACAGCTAGAGGCATTGAAATGAATTTAGCTCAATTACGAGAGGATCTGATTAATGAACTGAATACTCAAAATCCTGATAGCATAAGGCTTAAACAAATAGCTATAGAAGTAGGAAATAATCATCGGGAACTCAAGCAGGTAACTATCACCTTTTACTTGGATATGAAAAATATATGTACTGCAGAACAACAAACAAAATTGCATAACATTTTTCAGTCGATGCTTAATAAAGATAACCAGATAAACCTTCCTCAGCCTGGGAATCAGGGTGGTCGATGGCATAAAAAATAATCAATATTTAATTGTTAAATTATGAAAACAAGTCGATTAACTCGGGTTGCAGTGATATTCTTTGGCCTAATCGTAACTACCGAAGTTGCCGTTTCAAGTAACAATTTGGATGAAAAAGGTCGAAATAAAACACATCAAAAGAGCTGTATCAATTCAATTTCAGGGCTCACTGAATATCAAAAAGAACGGATTCTTGAGATAGAACAGCAAAACCAAACAATCAAGATTGATCTTCGGGAAAAGCAACGTTCGGCAAGCGGTAAAAAGCAAAAAGAGGACATTAAAATTCAGATGGACAAGCAAGATGAAAGTTACGAATTCGCAATAAAAGCTTTACTGAGTGCCGATCAACAATTACAGTTCGACCAATTTCAAAGCATAGGAACCAATAAAAAATATCCAAGTCAAAAACAAGGGGGCGGAAAAGGTAAAGGTGGCGGAAAAGGCAATGGACAAAAATATATGATGTAACATGCAATTCACCAATAAAAGAAAGAATGATTTTAAAATTCCAAATAGTAACAATTAAAAACAAAGATTATGAAAGTAAAGATTTTTTTAACAGGATTAGCCCTAGTGGCAGTATCAGCTTTTGCAAATGCTCAAAATCAAGTTGCCGGTAAAGGAAATGGCAATGGAACTTGTAACGGAACAACTAAAGGTGCTGCTTTTGTTGATGTCAATAAAAATGGCATTTGCGATACATACGAAAACCGTTCAGCAAATACTGTGGTTGGACAGAAAAAAGGAAATGGAACCGGAACATGCAATGGACAAGGAAAGAGACAAGGAAAAGGTAAAGGCAAAAACTTTATTGATGCCAATAAAAATGGAGTATGCGATACCTACGAAGCGCGCACGAAAAAGTAGTTGCTTCCTGAATTGCAGTAGAGAACAATTAAAAGTCGATTTAATAAATAAAAAATAGAAAAAAATATGAAAACAAATATGAAAAGTATAACGATAATTAGCCTGATGGCTGCTTCGTTACTAGTAGTAAGTTCTTGTCAGAAAGACGAAATGAATGATGATAATGTACAGTATGCAAGTGTTTTAAATGTTTCCGATGAAGGTACCACTTCCATTATTGATGCCAATCTGAAATTAGCGTTTATAGAAACATCCGAAATAATTGATAGTGAATTAATTTCCTTGTTAAAGATGAAAGAAGAGGAAAAACTAGCCCGTGATGTATATTCAGTTCTTTCTCAGAAATGGGGTAGTGCAATTTTCTCAAATATTTCAGCGGCTGAAAATAACCATTTGAACGCTATTGTTCTGCTTCTGGCAACCTATAGTGCTGCTGACACTACAATTGGCGAACCTGGTGTTTTTGCCAATGATGAAGTACAAACATTGTATGATGAATTGGTTTCAAATGGAAGCCTATCGGTTGAGGATGCATATAGAACAGGTGCTTTAATCGAAGAAATGGACATTTATGACCTTTCTGAAGCACTGAATACCACAACCAATGAAAATGTGATTATCGTGTTTGAAAACCTACTTAAAGGTTCACGCAATCACCTTAGGGCATTTAATCGCCAACTTACAACGCTAGGACTTGTTTATACCCCTGTGTATATTAATCAAACCGATTATGACCTAATTGTTAACTCTTCCATGGAAAAAGGTAAACAATACCGCATGAATGGACAAAGCAAAGGAAAAGGTCAAGGGAAAGGTAGAAAAGGACAAGGAAATAGTGGCAACGGAACTTGCAACAATTAGATTTTTTTATAAAGCCGGGAATAAATCAATCATTCCCGACTTTTTTTTATAAAAAATAGCAGGGAAATTAAAACTTTTGATGTTGAAGGATAATTCTTTGCTCAAGATAATGTAAAAATCAATAAATGTTATAACGCATGAAAAAGTATAGCGGATTGAAATTTTTAAATTAGTACATTTATAGGATGAATACAACCAGAATACCATGTTAGAAAAAATTGTTGATTTTAGCGTAAAGAACAAATTGATAGTCATACTTTTTACGCTTACCATAGCAGCCTTTGGCTTATACGCTGTGCTAAATATCCCCGTAGGTGCGGTGCCCGATATTACGAATAATCAGGTTCAGGTTATAACCACATCAGGCAATTTATCGACTCAGGAAATTGAACAATTTATTACAACCCCTGTCGAAATGGAATTGGCCAACCTGCCGGGTGTTCTGGAAATCCGTTCCATATCAAAATTTGGCATTTCGGTAGTTACCGTGGTTTTTGCAGAAAATATGGGAACCTACCTGCCCCGGCAACTCATTGCTGAAAAAATTAAAATTGCATCTGCTAACATACCCGAAGCTTATGGTTCGCCCGAAATGGGACCCATAACTACCGGTCTGGGTGAAATATACCAATACATTGTTGATGTAAAACCTGAATACCGTGATAAATATACCCCAATGGATTTAAGAACCATTCAGGATTGGGTTATTAAAAGAAGGTTATCGGGAATAAATGGTGTTGTTGAAATAAACAGCTGGGGCGGATATTTAAAACAATATGAAGTTTCCATCATTCCTACAAGACTTAAAAGCCTCAATATTAACCTTATGGAAGTTTTTACAGCTCTTGAAAACAACAATAGTATATCGGGTGGTTCGTACATTGAAAAAACAAATCAAAGCTATTTTATTAGAGGTGATGGTCAAGCCAGGTCGTTAGCCGACATTGAAAATATTGTTGTTAAAAATAACGCCGGAACGCCTATCCTTATTAAAGATTTGGCAAATGTTACATTTGGTTTTGCGAACCGTTTTGGAGCCATCACTGCCAATGGTAAAGGCGAGACAGTGTTGGGTCAAATTATGATGCTGAAAAATGCAAATTCGAAAGATGTTATTAATGAAGTAAAATCAAGGGTTGCTGAAATTCAGAAGAATTTGCCAGAAGGCATTTTTATAAATCCCATTCTTGAAAGAAGCGAGCTTATTTCCAAAACTTCGTTTACTGTTGTTGAGAACCTTATCCTGGGTGCTATCATCGTTTTGTTTATCGTTATCTTGCT
>JAIFNJ010000061.1 GCA_020047835.1 Bacteroidota bacterium | reverse complement strand
TTCGAACTATTGACTCAACCGAAACGGATATCTTAAAAACCACAAACGCTTGTCGCTTATTACTAAATAAAGCTTGAATCGATTCCTCTTTAAGGAATAATCGTTTTTCTGCTATTGAATTTTGATAAAAACCTATTACTTTTAACCAAATTTTTAAAACCAAATTTAATATGAAAAAGTTATCATTATTATTAGTAAGCCTAGTAATGTTTGGGTTTGTAAATGCACAAACCAATAAAGAAGAAGTTGATTTGGTACAATCAATCTTTGGCATGGAAAAAAAGGCTGTTGTAGCCGATTTTATTAAAGTTGATGCTGCACAGAAAGATGCTTTCTGGGCTTTGTATGATGCTTATGAAGTAGCTCGCAAAGAGAATGGAAAGCAACGTTTTGAACTTATGAAGCAATATGCTGAAAACTATGACAAAATGACCAATGAAACGGCTGCAACCTGGACTAAGGATGTAATCAAATTATCGGCAGCTACCGACAAACTGATTGTTACCTATCAAAAGAAAATTAGCAAAGCAACCAACCCGGTTGTAGCCTTGCAATTTTATCAAATGGAAAACTATTTCCTAACTGCAATCAGGTCTTCAATATTAAGCGATATCCCTTTTGTTCAAGGTAAAAAATAGTATCCGATTGAATTTAATGAAAAATCCGGAGAAATGCTTTCCGGATTTTTTTATGCTTTTTATATTGGGTTCAAAACAGAAAGCCCAGATGCATCATCAATCGGTAACCTCCTGATTCGGTGCTATAACTACCTTTCTTTTGATATTCGGTTTGAGGTACCAATACCTCATGCCCCGGCAGTTTTTCAGCCAACGCAGTATTTATCCTTTCATATAGCATTTCTATTGCTTCAGGTGATAGGTCGGAGTCTACTTCAATTTTCATTTTATAGAACCAAACGCCTGGTCCAAATAAAATCATATCCAGTGAAAGCCTTTTCCAAAGCACAAATTGATATCCCAATTGGAATCCAACCAGGTTCGCTGTAAACGACATGTCAGTATTTACCGTGCCTTGATAGGATGTGTTATCCATTACCCAAGTGTTTTTCCGTCCTAAATAATTGAAAGAATAATAGGGCCCGATATATACCCCGCGTGGTGCTTGGTGTTTATTTTCATTTTGCAAATAAAAACGGTAATCAAAAGCCATGGTAAATCCATTATCGCTATAATCGGAAGACATTCCGAGGGAATCGTTTTCGAGCGAGGTGAATTTGGGCAAAGAAAACCGACCAATATTCATCGATGCCGTTTGATAATCAGTTATTTTCCGCTCATACCCAATCACGGTATATTTATCGCCAAAAATCATGGGATTGGTAATGTTAATCCGAATGTTGTTTTTATAATCACGTTCCGTAGTGTCGACAGATACCTGACCACTGCAAAAAATTACTACCCCCATGTAAAGGGATGAAAATAAGGCAACTTTTTTAATTCGTTGATTCATGGTTGGGTTATTAAGCTATATATTAAATCAATTGAGCGTATTTAGAAAAGAAAAAACTTTTGAAGTTGAATGATTAACACTCAAACTATAGTAAGCTCCAGTGATAACAAATGTATAAAAATTCAGAATATTACTTGCTTAGATTTTGTCAATAATTTGGTGGATTGAAAAAGAAATAAGGCAAGTGTTTAATTTTCTGTATGCCATCTTTATTAGAAATTTGATGTGTTTTCGCTTCAAATATCTGCTTGCACGAATGGACAATTAATTTTATTTTTACCAAAATATTTACCAATACCATTCATTATATTTTGAACTGTTTTGTAAGTTAATTTTACATTCCATAATATCATCAACCTTAGTTTAAACAAATAAATAAAAATCGAAATTACTATGAAAAAAGTATTCTTAATTGCCTTAATCAGTCTTACTTCCTTTTGTTTTGTAAATGCTCAAGAAATAGGAGTCCGTTTTGGCAATATTTCTGGAGGAAACGTAGCCGTGGATGGAGTTTTTGCTTTGGGAAAATACAATCGCATCCATGCCGATGTTTCATTTGGCAATGGAGTTGGTATTGATTGCCTCTGGGATTTTCTCTATAAACCAATTAATGGGGAAGCATTTAACTGGTATGTTGGAGCCGGTCCATATATTCAAATTGCTGATCCATTCTGGTTGGGAGTTGCCGGTGAAGTTGGATTGGAATATCAATTTAAACAAGTTCCTATTGCTTTGGGAATGGACTGGAGACCGGGGCTTAACATTATTGAAACCACTGGATTCAATTGGGATGTATTTGGGGTGAATGTTCGGTATGTTTTTGGCAAATAAATTCGTTTTCCTGAGTTAACAAATCAGGAAACATAAGCAAAATGAAAAGCAGCTCTTTCTTATATAAAAGGAGCTGCTTTTTTATTTGAGACTATTTTAATGGCTTGTTCCATGGGTCCTCCCCTTTTTCAGATGACAGGGTTTTTTTTACAAAGGCAAGCTAAGTTTATTGAATGAGTACTTGATAAATCTGATAACGTTTTAAAATATCATCTACGTATTCACAAGCATCTTCGCCCCGGCAATAGCCATATTTTACCAGTTCGTGATTAAAATAATTCGGATCCGATTTATTAATTAAAAAAGTATCTACCTGTCCTTCCCAAATATTTGGGTTTTTTCCATAAGCAACAGCTAAGCGCTGTGCATCCTGAACGTGGCCCAATCCAATATTATAAGCAGCCAATACAAATTTAACCCGTTGGTTGGGATCAGGAATGGAATCAATCAGTTGCTTATCAATCCAATCAATAAATTTAACTCCGGCTCTTATATTTGACTCAGGTGAAGACCCCTCTGATGCCCCAAAACGGTTAGCTGTTTGTGGCATTAATTGCATCAAACCGGAAGCCCCCGCCCATGATTTCATTTTAGGGTTAAACCTCGATTCCTGATAAATAACCGAAGCTAACAAGCGCCAATCCCAATTAATTTGAGCACTGTATTTGTGTATATACGTATCGTATTCTGAAATTTTTCCGCCATTTACTGACAAGTATGGACTGAGAGTGCGGCTTCGGGCCTTAATATCCTTATAATATTTATTATATATTACGGCATGCAAATCGGAATCTTTCATATCTAATATCCATTTATTCACCTTTTCTAAAAGAATGGGTGAATTCTTATTTACAGCCCATGCCTGATTCTGGGGAAATGAGATGGCTGTTTTACTATCGATATTTGGATAATACGTTTGATTAAGAAGCGCCACGTTTTCATCGGCTACCGTATAATCTATTTCACCGTTAGCTACTTTTAAAATTAACTTTTCCACCTCAAACACATCATCTTCCACAATGTTTATGGTGTCGCCAATTTCATCCGATAGGTTTCTAAGGCGCTGCAAAAAAGCAGAATTCTTCATCACATGAATAGTCTTTCCTGCTAAATCGAGCTGATTCCGCAAAAGCAGATTATCAATGGTGTAATCTGCCATAACCTCCCAATTTTCCGGTTTACGCTGCACCAATACTTGTCGTGTTTGACCAATGGGTTCCGTAAATGCAATTACTTTTTGCCGCTCTTTGGTAACATTTAAATTAATTGCCAATATGTCACATTCATTGTTCTGAAGCCTTTTAAAAGCACTATTCAAATCATTCTCAACCACAATTTCCAATTCCAAATTCAAATGGCTGGCCAATTGATGAAGCAATTCATATTGGTAACCCATGGGGGTTCCTTTATAAATAAAATAGCTCGATGAATTATAATCGGTAACGGCTACCAGTTTACCTTTTGCCACAATTTCAGGAAGGTCATAGCCTGTCTTTTCTTGAACCTGACTGTTTCTACATGAATTTTGGCCTATCAGGATAAGTCCAATAACCAATATATATCGTATCCAAAATATTCTTCTTTTCATTCCATGCGTTTAACATTAATACTGAGTATTATCCCATTCAAAAATATTAACTATCAGATTAATTGTGGGTTAATACAATTTCTTGGTTTTACTTTGACAAATAGTATTCCAAAAGTATTATAAAACATCTTTTGGCGTAAACGATGTTTTTAACAATTAGTTTCGCAAACTTCAATAGCAGGTGCCTTTTTTGATTACCATTTTTTGTTAATACCCATATGCATATAGTCTGCATGCCTTTATAAAGTGAAAATGATCAAGTGTTAATAACTTATGCAAAGGATTGCCTTGATTGTGAGTTTTTTTAACTCCAATTTAAGGAAAAATGGACGGAATGGCAGTAAATTTTAAATCTGCTTTTGAATATCAGCTAAATAGTAATTGTAATTCTACATTGGTTTTTAAAAAGTATAAGCCAAATTTACTCCATTGAATTTAAAGTTGCTGTAAATACCAACATCCAGTTTGTTTTTTGGATTTGATGGAGAATAATATTTTGCAAAAATAACCCATCAATTATGTTTGCAGCAGAAACCGGATTACTAATTGATTGTTGTAAGTTCAAATCATAAAAAAGCTCCAAACCTCAATCGATTTGGAGCTTTTTTATATATTCTTACCTGCTATTTCAGAACTTTCAGTTCTTTTCCTACTTTGGTAAATGCTGTAATAGCCTTATCCAAATGCTCTTTTTGGTGAGCCGCTGAAAGCTGAACCCTAATGCGCGCTTGCCCTTTAGGAACTACCGGGAAATAGAACCCAATTACGTAAATTCCTTCTTTTAACAATCGGGAGGCAAAATCTTGTGCTAACTTGGCGTCATAAAGCATTACCGCACAAATAGCCGATTGAGTAGGTTTAATATCGAAACCGGCCTTGAGCATGTGGTTCATGAAATATTCAGTGTTAGAATGGAGCTTATCTTGTAGGGCATTAGTTTCGTTCATCATATCCACCATTTTCACACCAGCAGCGGCTACCAAAGGAGGTATGGAGTTCGAGAATAAATAAGGGCGCGACCTCTGACGGAGCATATCTATAATCTCCCTTTTTCCGGTGGTAAAACCGCCAATGGCACCTCCAAAAGCCTTACCTAAAGTTCCGGTAATAATTTCAGCCTTTCCGCGTACATTGAATAATTCGGTTACTCCGCGGCCGGTTTTTCCTACCACACCGGCGGAATGCGATTCATCAATCATGACCATAGCATTGTATTTTTCGGCTAGTTT
>JAIFNJ010000173.1 GCA_020047835.1 Bacteroidota bacterium | reverse complement strand
GCAATAACAAGTCAATAACTAAAAGGGAAATTAATTTGGATTAGTTTTGAGAAATGTTTAATTAAAATTGTAAAATCATGAAAAGATTAGCCTTTATTTTAAGTATTGTTTTTGTAACCGGAATGGGAATGTCAGCTGTGGCAACCACTGTAATTAGCGATAATGGAGTACAGATTACAAGTGTTGATAATGATAAGAAACCTTGTGCTGCCGGATGCACCTGTGCCAATTGTACAGCTAAATCGGCCGACGGAAAAGCGGCTTGTGATTCCACAAAAAAGGCCGATTGCAAAACAAAATCAGCTGATTGTGGAAAAAAATGTGATGGTAAAAGCGCCGAAGTAAAACCGGGATGTTGCACTAAATCAACCGATAGCAAAACTGCTACCCCAGCTGCTGAGCCTGCAACGAAATAAGAATTACCTACTACTATTGTGAGCCAGAAGGATAAATCTTTCTGGCTTTTTTATTTATTGCTGGTAACTATATTTCTGATAAATTTGTCTTCGGTTCAAATTCAAACAAATTTTTCGGAAGACATGAAAAAAACGATTTTTATTTTGATTCTTTTTCATTTTGCAATACAGTGTAACGCTCAGTATTTACAGACCATAAGAGGTAAGGTTCTTGACAAGGATAGCAAATACCCTTTGATGGGTGTAAATGTGGTAATTCAAAATTCCAATCCTATGATTGGAGCAGCAACCAATGAAGAGGGTGAATTTGAGCTCCACCAAGTTCCGGTGGGCAATCAAACACTGTTATTAAGTTATTTAGGCTATAAAACAGCTCTTGTACGCGATTTGGAAGTGACATCCGGAAAACAAAAAGTAATTTTGGTTGAATTGGAAGAGCAAGTTATTACTACTGAAGAAATTGTTGTTAAAGGTTACCGGAAAGGGGAGACACTTAATAAAATGGCAACTGTTAGTGCCCGTTCATTTTCGGTGGAAGAAACCGAGCGGTATGCGGGAAGTTTAGGCGATCCGGCACGAATGGCGGCCAATTATGCCGGGGTTTCGCGGGCAGGCGACGACCGGAACGATATTATCATCCGTGGTAATTCGCCCACTGGCTTGCTTTGGCGTTTGGAGGGAATTAATATACCAAACCCGAATCATTGGGGAGCCAGCGGATCAACGGGTGGACCGATTAGTATCTTAAACAACAATACCTTAGCCAATTCCGACTTTTTTACGGGTGCTTTTCCGGCTGAATATGGCAATGCCCTCTCCGGTGTGTTCGATTTGCAGATGCGCAGTGGAAACAATCAAAAGCATGAGTTTACAGGTCAAATAGGATTTAATGGATTTGAATTGATGGCCGAAGGTCCATTGTCGAAAAAACATAACGGTTCTTACATGGTTTCAGGTCGATATTCTGTGTTAGAAGTAATGGATTATTTAGGTTTTGATGTCGCCGGAGGCGCTATACCTGAATATTACGATGTAACCTATAAAGTAGATATTCCTACACAAAAATTTGGAAGTTTTTCATTCTTTGGTTTAGGTGGCAATAGCTACATTGAAATGATAGGCACTGAAATGAAGAATTCAGCCAAATATAATACGATATATAGCACCGACACTTATAATGGGACGGGTATAAAAACAGTAGGGGTATCAAATCAATTGTTTTTAACAAAATCAAGTTATTTATATAGTGCACTTTCGTATGCTGAAACAAATGTTCAAACTACTGTCGATTCGGCATGGTTTACTCCCATTCTTCCAGTTCAGAAAGGTGATACCACCTACGAAAAACATACCCGTTTGTTTTATGGTGAAGAAAACAATGAATCTATTATTACAGCTACAACCCGTTATTCCAGCAAACTATCGAATAAAGATTTTGTAACTATTGGGATGGCTTATGAGATACATAACATTAGTTACCAGGATAGTTTCTTACGCAAATTACCTGATAGGGAATTCTATCAACCAACCACCCAAATTGACAAAGGAGGAATTGGTGTTTTGCAAAGCTATTTTCAATGGCAGCATAAGTTTACCAATCAATTTACACTAAATACCGGACTCTATTTTCAGGAATTTTTATTTAATAAAAGTTTTGCGGTTGAACCCCGTGCCGGAATTGTATATGAACCGGCTCCCGCCCACAAATTCAGCATGGGTTATGGAACGCACAGCAAAATGCAGCCCATGTTTTACTATTTTGTGTTAACCACCGATACGATTACCATGCAAACTTCGCAAACAAATACCCAGCTTGACTTTACAAAAGCACAACATTTGGTATTGGGTTACGATCATTTGTTTGGCGAAAACCTGCATCTAAAGGTGGAAGGCTATTATCAATGGTTGTACAATGTTCCGGTAACCGAGCGGGCATCTAATTTCTCAATGTTGAACGAAGGGGCTTCATTTCATCTGAATAGGGTTGATAGCTTGGTAAATTCGGGTACCGGAAAGAATTACGGAACCGAATTCACTTTGGAAAAGTACCTGAGCCATAATTGGTATTTTTTATTTACGGGTTCGTTGTTCGATTCCTGGTATACGGGTAGTGACAACGTGGAAAGGCATACCGCCTTTGCAGCCAATTATGTTACCAATGTGCTAGGAGGATATGAATACAAAATTAACGATATGTTCTCAATTGATGCGAATGCCAAGGTTACTCTGAGCGGTGGAAAACGAAATTATTACTTAGATGAGGAGGCTTCCAAGGCAAAAGGGGAGGCCGTTTATGATAGCGATAAAGCTTTTTCAGAAAAGGAAAAGGATTATTTCCGGCTCGATTTCAGAATATCGCTGAAAAACAACAACAAAAAGTTTTTTCAGGAATGGGCCATTGATTTTACCAACCTGACCAATCATCAAAATGTGTATTCCAAAGTTTATAATCCCGATGAAAATGAGGTGGAATATGTCTATCAGCAGGGATTCTTTCCTATGTTTTTATATAGGATAAACTTCTAAAAACCCAACATGATGTATTAGTGTAAAAAAATGCAATATTTGTAATCCTAATACAAAATTAGATCAATAATAAGTTAGAATATCTTTAGCAATTATTCAAATATAAACTGAGGCAATGAAAAATATACTATTAATACCTGTGTGTTTAATAATTACTGTAATATCAGTTCAAGCACAATCCACAGAAGGAACTTTGTCAGTTTCAACCACAACCAGCACCACAGGCGGCAATTACGCCCCCAAGCATATAGTGGCCATTTGGGTTGAAACCGAATCGGGCGATTTTGTAAAAACTTTGTTGGCTTATGCTGAAAAAAGAATAACCCATTTAAACACTTGGGAAGCAAGTACTACAAAAGCCGGAAGTGCATTTAATAAAGTGGATGCCATTTCGGGAGCCACCCAAACTACGCATGAAAAAAATCGTGTACATGGAATGGTACCAATGTTTCAGGAACAGTGGTGGCCGATGGAAATTATGTGCTATGGATGGAATTGACGGATAAAAATGCTACCGGAAACTTCAGTTCATTTACTTTTACGAAAGGGGCACAGCCCATTTCACTTAAACCTACCAATAAACCAAGTTTTTCAACTATCACCATTGACTGGTTGCCTAAAACAACTAAGGTTTATGAAAATCCTGAAAGTGGTTTTATTGTTTATCCAAATCCCACAGCAGGTCTTTTGACCATCCAGGGAAATTCATTGGAATACGTTGAATTATATACTTTAAATGGTGTTCTGGTTCATTATGGAAAAGAAGCATCACTGGATATTTCAAAACAACCGACTGGATTGTATCTGCTTGTTATGCATCCAAAGGCAGGAAAGGCGAATATTCATAAAATAGTTAAGAAATAAATTTGGTAGGTATTTAGTACTTCATTTCTATACCAAATTCTAAGTGCATTTTATCTTGTTTATTCTAAATTTCTCCTATTTGGGAATAATATATAAAACAACAAGGTTATTTAGAATCCTTCTAAATTTCTAATCTTGTTTCTAAATACTGAACAAATGCCAACACCACTTGTACCTTGTAATTGTCAATAAAACATTTTCAGAAACAACAATTCAGTTGGTGATTTTTGCAATTGAAAGTATATCTTAGCAGTTATTAATTGTAGTATATGAACATCATGTTTTTGCTTATTGGAGTTAGCATGTTGGCTGCTCTTTTATTTTTGGTACTTTACGTTTGGGCCGTAAAAACTGGGCAATATGATGATATGTATACACCATCGGTTAGAATTCTGTTCGACGATGATGCTGTTTTGGTAGACGAGGTGGATAAAGAAAGGGATAAAAGTCCGAAGAAAGAAGTTGGAATAGAGAAGCCAGAAGTATACAAAACCAGTAACCAGTGACCAGCAACCAGCAACCAGCAACCAGCAACCAGCAAATAGAAACCATTAATCAATAACACATATGGAGATTCAACAATTCAATTACGACAATAAAACAGTAAAGAATTTTATTTGGGCAACCATAATTTGGGGCGCTGTAGCACTTATAGTAGGTTTGTTAATTGCCCTGCAGCTGGCCTTTCCGGTATTTAATTTAGGAATTGAGTATACCACTTTTGGACGTACCCGTCCGCTGCATACCAATGCGGTTATTTTTGCTTTTATCGGCAATGCCATGTTTGCCGGAATATACTATTCCTTGCAGCGGGTTTTAAAAGCTAGATTGTTTAACGATGTATTGAGTAAAATCCATTTTTGGGGCTGGCAATTAATTATTGTATTGGCTGCGCTAACCTTGCTGGGTGGCTTTACAACCGGTAAAGAGTATGCCGAATTGGAGTGGCCTATCGATTTGTTGATTGCCGTAATTTGGGTAGCTTTTGGTTGGAACATGATTGGAACCATTTTAAAACGAAGGGTTAAACATATATACGCTTCTGTTTGGTGGTATCTGGCAACTTTTATTGGGGTGGCGGTTTTGCATATCGTGAATAGCATTGAAATTCCGGTTTCACTTTTTAAAAGCTACCCGGTTTATGCCGGTGCTCAGGATGCCGTGGTTCAGTGGTGGTATGGACACAATGCGGTTGCATTTTTCTTAACTACCCCATGGTTGGGTTTGATGTATTACTACTTACCCAAAGCATCGAACCGACCCATCTATTCCTACCAGCTTTCCATTGTACACTTTTGGACCCTTATTTTTCTTTATATGTGGTCGGGGCCACACCATTTGTTATATCAGGCCTTACCTGATTGGGTTCAG
>JAIFNJ010000141.1 GCA_020047835.1 Bacteroidota bacterium | reverse complement strand
TCAGAACTTACGTATTTCGTAAACAGGTTTTCAACTTGTTGCCTGTTTTCGATAGTTTGCAAAGGAATTGACAATAACCCTTTCAAAATTTGCTGGTGCTCCTTAACCTGTATGTCTCCCGATTCAATTGAATAGCTTCGGGGACTGATATCAACAACAATGAGTTTTTTCACTCTTTCAGAACTAACGTATTCCGTAAACAAATTTTCAACCTGCTGTCTGTTTTCGATAGTTTGCAAAGGAATTGACAGTAACCCTTTCAAAATTTGCTGATGCTCCTTAACCTGTATGTCGCCCGATTCAATGGAATAGCTTCGGGGACTGATATCAACCACAATGAGTTTTTTCACTCTTTCAGGAAATAATGAAGTAAACCACATAGCAACTTTTCCACCCATGGAATGCCCAATAATTATTGAGGAATAGAGTTGTTTGTCGTTCATAAATTCCAATAAATCGTCAACCATTACTTGATAATTATGTTCGGGCAAGTGAGGTGATGCCCCATGATTGCGCAAATCGACTAAAAATACCGAAAAATTACTCATCAGTTCGCGGGCAATTGAAACCCAATTATCCGACGAGCCATACAATCCATGTAGAATAATCAATGATGGTCCTTCTCCAAAATGCTTAAAGCTCAGTTTTGCCATACGATACGCAACAATTTAATCGAATCAAATGTCATATTTATCAAACAAAATTAATATAATGTTCAATTTTACCTATTTTTACAGCCATCAGATACTAAAATAGCATAAATGATAGCTTCAGAGTTGATATCGGAAATTGTTCCTGCAGTGCATAAAGATGATAAGGCATCTGAGGCATTGAACTGGATGGATGTTTTCCGGGTGTCTCATTTGCCCATTGTTGATAATCATGAATATATGGGGCTAATTTCAGAAACTGACATTTTTGATATGAACAATCCTGAAATTCCTGTATTAAATCACACGTTATCGATACCGCGTCCGTTTATTTATGAAAATCAGCATATTTATGAAGCCGCAGAATTGGTGGCAAAATATAAACTTACTTTAATACCCGTTCTATCAGTAGATGAAAAATATTTAGGGGTAATAACACTCACCGATTTAGCACAGGAATTTTCACACCTAATGTCATCTGACAGCCCAGGGGGGATACTAGTTTTGGAACTGAATGCACATGATTATTCCTTAAGTGAAATTGCTCAAATTATTGAAGGCAACGATGCAAAAACCCTCAGTTTATATGTGCGTACTACCAATTTATCGGAAACAGTTGAGATTACTCTTAAAATAAATCGAACGGATCTTTCAGCGGTAATACAAACTTTTGAACGCTATAATTATAAGATTAAAGCCATTCACTCAACCAGTAAAGAGCTTGATAGCTTAATTAAAGATCGGCTGGATTCATTTCTCAAATACATCAGCATTTAAGTGAAGTTAGCACTCATTGTATTTATAGCCATTGCTTTCTTGATTCCAATTAAGAGTCAAGCATCGATTCTTTCAAAAGAAAAACCATTGTTCGATTCGTCGTATGTTATTGTGAATAAAATAGTTATTGCAGGCAATGTTAAAACCAAAGAACGGGTAATTACCCGTGAGATATTATTTCAGAACGGCGATACCATTTATAAAGAGCGGTTGGATGCATTTATCCAGAAATCGAAAGATAATTTGTTCAATACATCACTTTTCAATTTCATCACCATTAATACTTTAGTTGAACACGAAAAATACCTATCAGTTTATATTGTTGTTGAAGAACGCTGGTATTTATGGCCATACATAATTCTTGAACAAGCTGACCGCAACTTGAGTTCATTTTTATACGAAAAAGACTGGTCGAGAATTAATTACGGGCTCATGCTGGTTAAATACAATTTCCGTGGAAGGCGCGAAACCGTGAAACTTAAAGTGCGCTTAGGATACAAAGAACAATTTCAACTTTATTATCAAATTCCCAATTTTCTGAATTCAAAGAAACATGGTATTTCCACTGAAATAAACTGGTTCCGGCAAAAAGAAGTTCAATATACCACGCTTTACGATAAACCTTTCTTACGCAAAGATTATTCAACCTATGGATTGAAATACCAAAATGCTTATTTTGGATATTCCTATCGAAAAGAACACAACCTAAAACACAACATCACATTAGGGTTTAACAATGCGACCATTGTGGATTCAATTGCTATTTTAAATCCAAACTATTTTGGGAATGGAAAAACAACAAATCAATATTTTTCAATTTCCTACGGATATGATTTTGACAAGCGAAACTATAAACAATATCCATTAACCGGCTACAATTTCGATGGGTTAACCACATTTAAAGGATTAAGTATTCTGAAAGATGAAATGCCAATGGTTTGGGAAATTCAAGGTTCGTTTTATTCATACTTTGATATGGGACACCGATGGTATTCGGGAATGGGTGGAAAAGTAAAAGTTTCGAATCCAAAAAAACAACCCTATTCCATCGAACAGGGTCTTGGTTATAACGATGTATTGCGCTCATTTGAGTACTATTTAATTGATGGTCAACAATTTATTACCGGCCGCGCATTTATTAAATATGCTATAATCCCCTTCAGTGTAAAAGAAATAGAATATTTGGGTTGGAAAAAATTTAATAAAATACATTATAGCCTTTTTGCCAATGCCTTTGTCGATCAAGGATATGTCAGGGATATTAATCCGGACCCAACCAATACAATGCCAAACACGTACCTGATCAGTTTTGGATTGGGGATTGACTTGGTTGCTTATTACGATCAAATAATTAGGTTGGAATATTCCATGAACCGAAAAGGGGAGCATGGCTTTTTTATAAATATTGGCAAAGCGTTTTAAAAGCGAAATAGCAACATTTTAGACCATTATTGGTCGCCTTTTTAAATGTATAAAAACTCAAATAAGTCAACTGCTAAATATTCTAATTTATCCAATTACCTTATTCCACTTAAATTAGTATATTCGCTTTCAATGACAACCCTGTAAGAATCATCAAAAAACCGAACAAAAAACAGTACAGTGAAAATAGGCATTTACGGAAAAAACCTTACCGAAAATTTTAAACCCGTGTTGAATCAATTGTTTGATTCATTGTTATTGCACGATATTAAAACGTGGATTCACCCCAAATTTTTGCCTTATTATCAGGAAAATGCTGCTGATTTTACCAAGTATAAAAAAATTATGGTTATCAATTCAGTAATGCCTGATGATTTGGATTGTCTAATCACGTTGGGGGGTGATGGTACTTTTTTAGAAGCCATTTCAGCCATTAAACTGATTCAAATTCCACTCCTAGGAATTAATACCGGACGATTGGGGTTTTTAGCCGATATTTCACCCGATGATATTCCTCAAGCAATTGATTCATTGGTCAATGGCAATTATCGATTGGAAGAAAGAATGGTTTTAAAAGCAACCTTACAATCGGAATTGGGCATTCAATTGCCTTATGCACTCAACGACCTTACGGTGCACAAACGAGATACTTCAAGCATGATTTTAATTCATGCCTTTATTGATGATTTATTTCTTGCCAATTACTGGGCTGATGGGCTAATAATAGCAACCCCAACTGGGTCAACGGCTTATTCCATGAGCGTAGGAGGACCAATAGTAAGTCCTGATTCACAAAATTTCATCATCACGCCTATTGCTTCACACAACCTAACCGTTCGACCTTTAGTAATTCCGAATCATCATGAAATATCGTTGCGGATTGAAAGCCGTGACAGTAAGTTTTTGCTTTCCCTCGATTCCCGATCCTATGTAATTGAAGAAACCTTAGAAGTTCGGGTAAAAAAAGCAGAAACTCCAGTTAAACTTATAAAAATGAACAATCAAGATTTTTTTAATACGATACGGACTAAGCTTATGTGGGGTATTGATACAAGAAATTAAGCAGTTAATCACAATTAAAGTGTAAATACCCCTAATTTTTAAAGCAGCAGTGATTTGAATATAAAATTTATTGTTATTTTTGACCAACAAAATTCCAAATATATAACAATCTGATTTACTAGGAGTAAAAAGAAAAATCATGAATAGAATCATCCTGCTTTTTTTAACTGGAATACTAATTCTACCGCTAATTACCTTCTCTCAATCGAATCGATGGAAACGAAATCGATATGAAGCAGTTGCCGGAGTAGGTGTAACTTCATTTATGGGCGATTTAGGAGGTGGTGCTGATGCCTCCCACTTTATAAGCGACTTTAATTTTACAGCTCAACGACCACTTTTAAATATAGGATTTCGGTATAAAGTTTTAGAACCATTGAATATTAAGGCATCACTTTCGTATGGTTGGGTAAGTGCTGACGATGCCAAAGCAGATGATAAATACCGTAAAGATAGAAACCTCTCATTCCGTTCACCCATTGTTGAATTTGGCCTTTTAGCAGAATATTCTATTATTAAAGAACCCGTTAGCCACCGCTACTCTTTGCGCAAAGCTCGTAAGTTTACTTTAAAATCATTAGCAATAAATACCTATCTTTTTACTGGAATTGCTGGTTTTTGGTTTAATCCGAAAGGTCTCGATAATGGAATTGGTGGAACAGGCGAATGGCTTGCATTACAGCCGCTTGGTACTGAAGGTCAAGGATTAATGGAAGGACGTGAAAAATATTCCCGCATTCAATTAGCCATACCATTTGGAATAGGAATAAAATACCCCATAACAAGAGATATCAGTCTGGGTTTAGAATTTGGAGCCCGATATACTTTTACCGATTACATTGATGATGTAAGCACTACCTTTATTGATAATGCTTGGCTGGCAAGTGTTGATCCAATTGCTGCAAGAATGGCCGACAAAAGCATTCAAACCAACGATGATACCGACCCAAATCCCAATGTTACTTATAGTGCCGGCGAGCAGCGAGGAGAATCAAAATACAACGATTTTTATATGTTCTCAATGGTTACCGTTGCTTATAAGTTGCGCACTGGAAGAAATGGCTTGCCAAAATTCTAAACTCTTGCAAGCTTAATTTGTTTTTGCTGAAAATACTTACTATGAAGTTAAAACCCGTTATAATTTTATTTATAGCTTGCCTTTTTTCAGCGAATGTTATCGCTCAAGGCTTTAACTCCTATAAGTATGACTTTTATTTTGGCATAGGAGCCTCGAATTTAATGGCTGATGTATGTGCTCCATCAAATAG
>JAIFNJ010000013.1 GCA_020047835.1 Bacteroidota bacterium | reverse complement strand
GGAACGGTCCAATTATAATCGGCACCAGGTAAATCAGTAATGGAATAATTAACATTTTTTGAAAATGCCGATACCGTGGAGGGTCCGGTTAGTATAGGAGAAATAATTGCAATGGTGGAAGAAACTGAAGCTATTTCACATTGATTGTTGATTTCAACGCTAATTTCACCCACGGTGCAGCCCCAATTAACAAGAATACTATTGGTGTCTGATGCCCCAATTATTTCTGCATCGTTCGGAACCGACCAAGCAAAGCTGCTGTTTTCCATGTAAGGAACCGAAAATAACTGATTGGCTTGATTTGGTAACAAACTTGTTGGCCCAACTATTTTTGGTTGTGCAAAAACAACGGGCAATGAATAATTAAATAATCCACAAAGGGGATAATTTACAGCTAAATTCACATTTCCACTGGTGCATCCCCAATGAACCGTCACCGAGTTGGAGTCGGCTCCCTGAATTATAAAAGCCTCGGGTGCATCCACACTCCAAGTAAAGGTAGCATCAGGAACTGGACTAAATGAATACCGTGTATTACTTGTCATAGGATAGGCACTATCTATGGCCCCAATTCCTTGATCCACTGGATTACCGTAAACTCTAACATAATCAACTTCCAAAGTTTGAGGAAAAATGGTAGTTTCATCGGGTGAACCCGGCCAATTTCCGCCAACTGCTAAGTTAAGAATTGCAAAAAACCGCTCTTGAAAAGGCAGCCAATTGCTAACATCAGCAGCCGTTTTTTCCGAAAATTGGATATCATCAATATACCATTTAATAATATCAGGTGTCCATTCGATAGCAAAAACATGGAAGTTTTCAGAGAATTTTTCGTTGGCCAGCTTGTACGAACCGTTAGTATAACTGTAGGGAGGACCCACATGAAGTGTTCCCCAAATGGTGCTATCTCCGCTCCCACCACCAACAAGTTCCACTATATCAATCTCTCCACTTTTAGGCCAGCTACCAAATTTTTCTTCAGTTGAAAGCATCCAGAATGCAGGCCAAATACCTTTTCCTTCGGGAAGTTTTATACGGGCTTCCATTCTACCATAACGCCAATCACCTTTATATTGGGTTTTGATTCTTCCCGAAGTATATTCATGGGCAAGGTAGTTTTCTTTAAGTGCCCTTATTTTTAAGGTACCCTCACCAACCCGGATGTTGGTATCCCTATCGGTATAATATTGCAGTTCGCTGTTTCCGCCTCCATCGCCGTTCACTTCGATAGTCCATTTTGAATTATCAAGTTTAGTTCCATTAAATTCGTCGGCCCATATCAATTCATTGCATTGAGCAAAAAGCGCAGTTTGATTGGCCAAAAGACCAATAAAAACTATTAGTAATAGAAATCGATGTGCCAAGACTGCAGAATTATTTTTTAATTTCCCTAACATGGTTTTTAATGAATTTTAATGAATTTTAACATAGTATTTTGTTTTGTTTCATCTATAATGACGAAATAAGCGCCTGGATAAAAGCTAGATACATCTATAAATGACTCTGGCTCTAAAAATCCTTTTTTAACTTCTACACCCGCTAAATCAATCATAGAATATTCTGCTTGATTTTTTAGATTTTGAATGAATAATATACCATCAGTCAAGGTTGGATAAATAGCAATTTTCGTATCACTTTCAATACCGGGAATGGCACTTGCAATTGAATCTGCAAAAACCAACCGTCCAATATTAAATCCAGATGCAATAAAATCTATCCGCATTAAGGTATCGGTATCATAAAGCTGTATATCATTCAAAAATATCGATTTGAAAGTAGCCCATGAACCGGAACTCTTAACTGCGATAATTCCTGTGCGGTCTTGTCCATTGAACGAAATTTTAAACTTACCCGTATTATTGGGAGAAGCAATCCTAATTTCTGCATCGTATTTTTTGCTGGATGCAACCGATACCGTATATTCCAACCATTCTCCGGCTTCCGTCCAGCCAACATTGTATCCACCGTCATTGGCTTCCGTGTCCACTCCCTCATCGAGTCGGATACCGGTTCCTAAGTTTTTTAGTTCTTTATCGTGATAAGCAATCCCTTCGCCACCCATATCATAATACACCGATTGAATGGTTCCTGGAATTAGATGCGGTTCATCTGCATTTGGATAAGGAAGTTGACGTAAAATCTTCACATCAAATGCGGCACTGTCATATCCACACGAATTATTAACCATTACTTTAATCGTTTCATCGGTGGTTCCCCAATTCAAAAACACCTCATTGGTATCTAATTTGGAAGTGGAAGATACCGATTCCGGCAAAGTCCAAACATACGATGCTTCCAATGTTTGAGGTATGGAGTAACGAATATTCAATTCATTCTCTTTTACATATTCTTTTCCAGAAATCACTAATTCACTAATTTGAACTGGGAATTCCAGATTGTAGGTATCGCATTGAGTAATTAAATTACAGGTCACATTTCCTGCCGTACAACCCCAATTTACTTTAATAGCATGAGTTCCCTGACCGGAAATGATTTGAGCACCTTCAGGCACTGACCATTCGTAGGTAAAATCATTCGATTCAATGGTTGTAAAAGTAAGATTCGTTGCTGCTTTCACAACGCTGTTCTCTCCCTCAATAATTGGAGTTTGATTCAATTGATACACCCTAACATAATCAATGTAAAATTTTTGTGGAAACACAGTAGAAGCATTTGGATAACCAGGCCAATCGCCACCGACTGCTAAATTTAAAATAATGAAAAAATTGTTTTTAAACTCGCTTAAAGCAGCTGGTGTAATATCTATTATATGATATTGCTTACCATCCATAAACCACCTAATAGTTGTTGCATTCCATTCCACGGTAAAGGTATGGTATGCATCGGCATAAATACCTTGACTCAATTGTACTGAGCCACCATATTGTGCATGATTGTTATTGGCATCAGCCCAATGCGGGGTACCATAGGCTTTATCATCCCTACCTTCGCCTCCACCTATTAGTTCCATGATGTCAATCTCACCACAAGCAGGCCAACTGGTGCCATTAAAAATGCCATTACCAAGCATCCAAAAGGCAGGCCAAATGCCTTGACCGTAAGGTAGCTTCATTCGTGCCTCAATTTTGCCGTATTTCCAATAGCCATTAGTTGCATAAGTGTTTATTCTGGCTGAAGTATATTGAAACCCATTGTAGGTTTCTTTCCTGGCTTCAATAATTAACACGGTATCCTCAATACGAGCATTTTCCAACCTTTTTGTGTAATACTGCGATTCGTTGTTACTGCCGTTATTATTTCCAATCTCGAAGGTCCATTTGGTAGAATCGGGTAATCCGGGATTATTAAACTCATCGCTCCAAACCAATTCATAACACGATTGTGCCATAATTGATTGATTCCATGATAATAAGAATAATAGGCTTATTAATAAAAAATACCGAAGGGTACTTTTAATGGTGAAATTTACGAATGATAATTTTCTATTTTTTGGCATACTATTATAGTTATTAATTTTTAAATAATTAGTAGTTGTCAAATGTACACAATCAAAAAGACATTACCATATTTTTTCACTCTATGTTATAAGCGGTAAAGCAAAATCGAATCCAATTCAACGTCAAAAAATTTAAACAAAGATCTTATTATAAAAAAGTTAAATGTTTTTAACACATGAATTAATTTTCAAAAAAATGAACTACCTAATCGCAAGCGGACGAGGTATCTGTAAAGGGTTTTCTTTTAATATCGCCACAAAGGGCGGGGAATAAGACCCAAGAGATCCCTCAACTTCGCTCGGAATCAGTGCGACTAAATAATTTTGTTTCTCAAAATTATTTAGTCGCACTGATTAAAAGAAGCTTCATTTACCATAAAAATGCTTAATTTTATATCCTTGAAAAAAACTAAAAATGAATAGATATAGATTTTGTATTGCAATTGTTATAGCAGCTTTCTTTTTAATTGCAGGTTGTAATGCTGACAAAAAAAGCAAAAAACAGTTAAAAGATATGGTGGATCAGGAATTGATTGCTGAGGAAGAGTTGGTAGATGATCTTCAAAAAGCCAAGCAAGTATTTTATTCTTTACCTTCGCCAATTGAAACAGCCATGCTTTTAAAAAGGGCCGAAGCCAATTTTAATCCTTTATTATTAAATTCCATTGATAATGCGGTAAAATATACTTCCACTGCGCAAAAAGCCTTGAACTTTGGAGTATATGGAGCTGATTTAAGCTATGCCAGCATTTTTTCGCAAACCCAAATAACCATTCAAATTATGTCCGTTTCAAAACGCATTGCCGATGAAATGGGTATCTATGCTTTTATTGATGATAAAATAGTGGAACGACTTGAAAAGAATATAAATAATCGGGACTCAACCATGGCCATTATTACCGAAGCGTTCATGAGCAGCAGTTCTTATTTACGTGAAGCTGGGAGACCCGAAACCGGAGCTTTAATAATTGCGGGAGGTTGGATTGAAGGACTTTATATTGCAACAGGTTTAACTAAAGTATCGCCTAACAACAACGAATTAATTGATCGCATTATTGATCAAAAACTCTCCCTTGGAACCTTACTAAGTTTATTGGAACAATATAAATACAACCCAGAAATTAAACGGGTACTTGGAATGTTATATGAGATTAAACAAGTATATGATCAGATAACGATTGTGTCTTCAAAAGTGGAACCTGTTACAAATAATGAAACTAAAATTACCACCTTGCAAGCCAATACTGAAATATTTGTTTCGCAAGAAGTATTTGATAATTTATGCCATACAGCCGATAGCATCCGAAATTTGATTACTGGCATTTAATTTGTTAGATTAGAACCTTTAATAAAAAAAGTATGATGACAAAAAAAATAATAATTACAGCTTTGTCTGGTTTATTCCCAATTTTGTTAATGGCCCAATTGGCCCCTTCAAAAAGTCAATCCAAACCATTTTCAAATAGTCTGGGAGCTGCCGATTATCATTTTGAAGTTGGAACTCAAGCTGGAATTACATCTCAAAAATCTTCTTTTCTGACTACCTATTTTTCTCCCTCTGCAACCTTTGATGTAACCAAAAAGTTTTCCATTGTTGCTGGAATTGGTGCTTCATTTACTCAATTAAACAATATAACGGTTTTAAATTACGATAATAGTTTGACTAAAACCGATGCCACCATGTCATCCATTTATACTTATGCAACCGGAATTTATCAGCTCAACCCAAAAGTA
>JAIFNJ010000249.1 GCA_020047835.1 Bacteroidota bacterium | reverse complement strand
ACATCTAAGACTCTCTACTCTTATGCCAATGAAAATGGGCTCCCATTCGGTTTTACCGATGCTTATGGAAAATTATCACTCAATGGACAAAGTGGTAGCAAGGTGAACCTTTTCGGATTTAGTTTTAACGATTACGTGAAATCGTATGAGTCAGCCTCTGATATACAATGGAAATCAGTTGGCATTGGAAGCAACATTGTTCTTGTGCCACAGGGTTCATCGGTTTTGGTAACGGCTAATGTGGCTTACTCCAATTATTTTATTGAAATGAAACCAGTTGATGATTCTCCCAGTTCGAGTGGAATGGGCGGATTTAATATGGGATTGAATTTCACTTATTTTAAAGGCGACGATCAGTTAGATTATGGTATGGAATTGTTAGGATACCGTACCGATTTTAATTACATAAATTCTTTTGGCCTAACGGTTTCGCAAGCCGAAAATTCATCCGAATTTGGAGCTTACGCGATGTACAAAAAGAATCTAGGAAAATTAATTATTGAACCGGGTTTGAGAGTTCAGTATTATGCTTCACTGTCAGAATTAAGCGTTGAACCTCGATTAGGTGTTAAATATAAAATGAATGATAAATTGCGATTAAAAGCTGCCGCTGGTTTTTATTCACAAAACCTGATTGCTGCTAATTCCGATAAAGATGTAGTAAACCTGTTTTATGGATTTTTAACCGGCCCCAAAGATTTACAAGAAACCTTTGATGGCAAAGAAGTTACCTCATCGTTACAAAAATCGAAACATTTAATATTGGGATTTGAATACGATATCAATCATCGGTTAAATTTTAATATGGAAGGTTATTACAAGTATAACAGCCAAATGACTGAATTAAACCGAAACAAGATTTTAAACGACGATGCAGCCAATGCCTTAGCACCCGATTTATTGAAAGAAGAATTTATAATTGAAAAAGGGGATGCATATGGCGTTGATTTTTTATTAAAATATGACTACAAAAAGATTTATTTGTGGTTTGTGTATTCGCTCGGTTATGTGAATCGTACCGGGGAATTTTTAAGCCAGGAGAATGAAATTGAAATGCGCAGCTATGTTCCCCACTTCGATAGGCGACACAATATAAATTTGATGGCTTCATACACCTTTGGTAATGACTTAAATTGGGAAGTAAGTGCCCGCTGGAATTTTGGTTCAGGCTTTCCCTTTACTCCAACAAAAGGCTATTATGAAAACATAAATTTATCGGATGGAATAAAAAGTGATTATACAAAAGCTAATGGTGACTTGGCATATTTGCTGGGAGATATTAATTCTGAAAGATTACCCTCCTATCATCGATTGGATTTTAACATTAAACGGACTTTTTTCATTACTGAATGGAGCGAACTGCAGATTGTTGGGAGCATTACCAACGTTTACAACCGTTCTAATATTTTTTATGTTGATCGGGTAGCTATGGAGAAAGTGTATCAATTGCCCATTTTACCAAGTATTGGTATTAGCCTAACTTTCTAAAATACTGCATTTTAGTTAGGTTAATTCACGAATAAAATAGCACCCAAATAAATTACTGATTCTTATTTTGCTCTGGATAGTTAGTTTCTGAATAGTTGCAAATAAAGAGAAGCCATTATGTTGGCATTTTATTAAGAAAGGGTTTTATAGAATTGAATTAAAAATGTACTTTTGTGCCGGTGTTTAAATTAAAAAAATATACAAGTTGTCAACTACCAGATATATATTTGTTACCGGCGGAGTTACTTCATCGCTAGGCAAAGGAATTATTTCAGCTTCTTTAGCAAAACTATTGCAATCGCGAGGTTATACTGTTACCATTCAAAAACTTGACCCATACCTTAATGTTGATCCGGGAACACTAAACCCCTATGAACATGGCGAATGTTTTGTTACTGACGATGGTGCTGAAACTGATTTGGATTTAGGACATTACGAACGTTTTTTAAATGTTCCTACCTCTCAAGCCAATAATGTTACTACTGGCAGCATCTACAAATCAGTTATTGAAAAAGAACGAAGGGGTGATTTTTTAGGAAAAACTGTACAGATAATTCCTCACATTACCGATGAAATAAAACGAAGGATTAAACTCCTTGGAACAAAATACAAATACGATTTTGTAATTACTGAAATTGGGGGAACGGTTGGCGATATTGAATCCTTACCTTATATAGAATCAGTAAGGCAGCTTAAATGGGAATTGGGTCACAATGCCTTGGTAATACATTTAACTTTAGTGCCCTATTTAAAGGCATCCGGTGAATTAAAAACAAAACCAACGCAGCATTCGGTTAAAACATTGCTCGAAGCCGGAGTGCAACCAGATATTCTGGTTTTGAGGACCGAAAGGGAACTTAGTGATGAATTAAGGGCAAAAGTAGCCTTGTTTTGTAATGTAAATATCAATGCCGTTATACAATCCATAGATGTTTGCACTATTTATGAGGTCCCCATAAAGATGCAAGAAGAAAAGCTTGATATACGGGTGTTAGAGAAGTTTGGACTCCCAATAAATAAAGAACCCGATTTGAAATCGTGGAAAGATTTCTTGAAAAAATTTAAACACCCCGAACAAACGGTTGATATTGCCTTAGTGGGAAAATATGTTGAATTGCAAGATGCTTACAAATCAATTGCTGAATCATTTGTGCATGCAGGGGCTGTAAATAATTGTAAAGTAAATTTACATTGGATACATTCTGAAAACATTAATAAAAATAATTTTCAGGAGATTCTTGGTACCATGAAAGGAATATTAGTTGCTCCCGGATTTGGCCATCGCGGTATGGAAGGAAAAATACTAGCCGTTAAGTATGCCCGTGAAAATAACATTCCTTTTTTTGGTGTATGTTTAGGTATGCAATGTGCTGTTATTGAATTTGCCCGCAATGTACTTGGCATGGAAAAAGCTAATTCATCTGAAATGGATGAGAAAACACCTTTTCCAGTAATTGACATCATGGAAGAACAAAAAAACATCCTTGAAAAAGGGGGTACCATGAGGTTGGGCAGTTATCCGTGCCGTTTAACAAAGAAAAGCAAATCATTTGAAGCTTATGGCGAAGAAATGATTCAGGAACGACACAGACACCGTTATGAATTTAATAATAAATACCTGGAAGAGTTTAAAAATGCAGGAATGGTTCCGGTAGGAATCAATCCTGAAACCAACTTGGTGGAAATAGTTGAGATACCTTCGCATAAATGGTTTGTTGGTGTGCAATTTCATCCGGAATATCGCAGCACCGTTATAAATCCCCATCCTTTATTTATCAGTTTTATTAAAGCTACGTTAGAATAGAATATTTTTATAATCAAATTAGTTAGTATGGATAAAAATTCATGGTTAGGTTTGGCCTTAATTGTTGGTGTATTGTTTCTTTGGAGCTACTTAACCAAACCAACACAACAAGAAATTGCCGAGCGGCAAAGAGTGCAAGACTCATTAATGATTGCTCAACGAGAAAGGGCTCAAAAAGACATTGCTTATAAGGAAGAAATGAAAAGCGGTCCTGTAATTTCAGAATCAGGAAATAAAACAACCGATGAAATGCAAACTGAAATGACCCAGTTATTGGGTGATTTTGCCCCTTTTTCGCAAGGAGAAAGAAAATTTTATACGGTTGAAAACGATTTAGTTAAGTTGCAATTTCTCAATCAAGGAGGTCGAATATATTCCGTGGAACTTAAGAAATATAAAAAGTTCGATGGAAAACCTTTAGTGCTTTTTAGTGGTGATTCAGTAGAATTTGGGTTGAACTTTTTTGCCCAAAACCGAAGTATTACAACCAATCAGTTATTCTTTACACTTGAAAAAGGAGATAGTAATTTAGTTGTTACTGATCAACCAATAAACATGGTTTTTAGCCTTCCAATGGCTGATGGTAAATTTATTCAGTACAATTATACCATTTCACCAGATAGCTACGTAATTAAATTTGACATCAACTTTTCGGGGATGGAAAAATTAATTGCCACCAACACCGGAGATATATCACTGGGATGGAATAGTTATATTTCAGCTCTTGAAAAAGGGACTAGTTGGGAGTCAACCAATTCAACCATAATTTATAAATTTAACGAAGCTGATGTTGATAAACTTAGCGAAACTAAGGATCAGGCTCAGGAAAACCTAAATACACCTATTAAATGGATTTCATACAAGCAGCAGTTTTTTAATGCTACTCTTATTGCTGATAATTCTTTCAATAATGCAACTGTAAAAGCGGAGAAAGAACTATCAAATCCAGAATATTTAAAACAGTTTTCCTCTGAAATTTCACTGCCTTATCAAGGAAAAGCTACAGAAACAATACCCATGAGTTTTTATTTTGGCCCAAACCATTATAAAACGTTGAAAAAAATGAATGTTGACCTAGAGGAAGTAATTACTTTAGGTTCAAATATAATACGATGGATTAACGTTGGAGTGGTAATTCCACTATTCAATTGGTTGGGAAAATATATTGGAAATTATGGCATCATTATTTTATTGGTGACCATTATTATTAAAATTGTATTATTTCCTTTTACCTACAAGTCATACTTATCAACAGCTAAAATGAAAGCATTAAAGCCTGAAGTTGATAAACTGGCTGAAAAATTCCCAAAGACCGAAGATGCCATGAAAAAACAACAGGCAACCATGGCCCTTTATAAAAAAGTGGGAGTCAGTCCTTTGGGTGGATGTTTACCCTTGTTGTTCCAGATGCCCATTTTACTAGCTATGTTTCGTTTCTTCCCCAATTCCATTGAGTTGCGTCAGGAGAGTTTCTTGTGGGCTGATGACCTTTCTACCTATGATGCCGTAATAAATCTACCCTTTACTATTCCTATGGGATTTGGAAGCCATATCAGTCTATTCTGCTTATTAATGACCATCGTGAATGTGGTATATTTAATGTATAACGACCAGATGAGCATGAGCAATCAAAATATTCCAGGCATGAAATTGATGATGTATATGATGCCAGTAATGATGCTTTTCTGGTTTAATAGCTATGCATCAGCCCTTAGTTATTATTATTTCTTGTCGTTGTTAATTACAATTATTCAAACATGGCTGATGCGAAGAGCCGTTAATGATGAAGAAATTCTAGCTAAACTGAAGGCTGCACAAGCCAACAAAAAGATAGCGCCAAAATCGAAATGGCAACAACGCCTTGAAGATATGGCAAAACAAAGAGGATATCAGGCACCTAAACGATAAAGCAATAAAAAACCCGCACATAGCGGGTTTTTTATTATATTGATTTCAAAGTTTTAGTAACAAGTAATTTTCGTGCTATCTTTTAGTAAAACTTTTCTTAAACGCTACCATTTGAATGGCTGAAAAAGCTGCTTCATCCCCTTTGTTTCCATGCTTACCCCCTGACCTATCTTTAGCTTGTTGAAGAGTATTTGTAGTTAATACTCCAAATATAAAGGGTTTGTTGTATTTAATATTCAATTCAATAATGCCTTGTGTGGCTCCTTGGCATATATAATCAAAATGAGGAGTTTCGCCTTGAATTACACATCCTAGAACTATAATTGCATCTACATCGGTATTTTCAGCAATTAACTGTGCCCCTAGAACTAGTTCAAAGGTTCCGGGAACATATTTTCTAATGATATTATCTTCAAGTGCACCAAACTTCAGAAGTGTTTGGTAAGCGCCTTTTAGCAAAGATTCCGTAATTTCCTTATTCCATTCAGCAACTACAATTCCAAATTTCATTGCAGAAGCATCACTAATGGTATTCATTTCAAAATCACTTAAATTTTTTAGTTGGGTAGCCATTGCAGTATGATTAAAAAAAAATACCAAAAACAACAGTTAATGGTACTTTCAAAGTTAGTATTAATTAGTTTTATTTTTCAAGCGCTAATTTTGCACGAGCTATAAATTTTTCTGCTGATCGGCCTTCTTGTGATTGCGCATAATCCATTTTAATTCTTTCATAAAGCGTAATTGCTTTTTTATAATTACCTTCTTCTTCGTAAAGCAATGCCGCTTTATTCAGGTAAATAGGCGTTGTAAATGAATTGGGAGTTGCATTGGCCGCTTTCTCATAATACGAAATTGCTTGACTGTATTTATCTTGTTCGGCATAAGCATCACCAATTGCTCCATGTGCAATGGCACTTACCATAATATCGTCTGAACTAAATTTCTTTAAATAGGTAATAGCCTCATCATAATTACCTAAATGCAAATAGCAAATTCCTGCATAATATTTTGCCAAATTAGCTGATTTGGTTACTCCATAATCATTGATAATATCAAGGAAACCAAAATAATTGCCATCGCCATTTAATGCTAAGTTGAATGAGTCTTTTTGAAAATATTGCTCTGCCACAAACATATACGATTGAGCTACTTCTTCTTTTGGCTCGGCATAAAATTTATAGAATGCTAAATAAGCAGCAACTACAAGTAAAACCCCTAAAACAACAACGGTTAATGTTTTCTGGTTATCTTCAATAAATTGTTCTGATTTGGTTAACGCACTTTCAAATCCTTCAAGGTTTGCATCCGGTTTGTTATCGATATTTTTTGACATACTTCTGTTTTTATTTTTCTAAAATTCATCGCAAAAATAGTCCTTTTTATCATTTATTGAAATATTCTTTTAAAATAGTTTTTTTAATCCTTAATTATATCAACAATCTGTGCCAAAATAAGTGAAAACCAACCAATTTCGAATAATTTAAAGACGCTATTTCCAAGCAACAATCAAACTATTCGGGTTAAAAGAAGTAATTCTTTCAAGATTACTTATATTTGGATTCTTAATTACCGAATTACAAGATTTATTTTCAAATGAGAGCTGTTATTGTTGATGACGAATTATTTGCCAGACAATCGCTGGAAAGCATACTGTTGGATTATTATCCTGAAATTAGATTAGTGGGTCAAGCTGACTCCGTGCAACAGGCGGTTGATTTAATAAAAGAGGTGAATCCTGACTTAGTCTTTCTCGATATCGATTTACCCGATGGCACCGGATTCGACGTGCTGAGTATTTTAAAAACCTTCCAGTTCAAGGTCATATTTGTAACGGCTCATCATGAATACGCCATAAAAGCTATTAAATTTAGTGCTTTTGACTACATTTTAAAACCGGTTAACCCAATGGAATTAAAGGTTGCTATAAAAAGAGTTATCGATGAAAAGGATAACAATAAAATAAAAATGGATGCTTTTATACACAATTTACAAAACCAGAAGATAGAAGACAAAAAAATTGTTTTGAAAACCAGCGAAAGTATCTATTTAATTGGAGTACGGGATATTATCCGGTGCGAAGCCGATAATAACTATACTTCATTTTTTCTCAACACCGGTGAACGCATTGTTATATCAAAGGGGCTTAAAGAATACGATGAAATGTTGAGTAGTTATGGATTTTTCAGAGTCCATCAATCGCATTTAATAAATATCCGATGCATTTCCCGTTTCGATAAAAAAGAAGGTGGGTTCATTGTGCTTTCCGATAAAACCCAGATTCCAGTAAGTCAACGAAAAAAACAAAAGCTCCTAGAAATGTTTGAAGCGTTAGGATAGGTTATCCTTAAATTTCCGATTCTATACAAAAAGCCATAGTTACCTGTTGAATCATATCGAAAACACATTTCATTGATATAGATACCACTCGTTTATTACATTTGAGCATAACAAAAGCGAAAATGATTTCATTCATTGAATGAATTAAAAATAAACAAGTGAAGAGCGCTCCCATAAATACTATCGAATAATTTACTTTTTATTAAAATGGTGAGTTTTATTTAAATAATTAGTTGATTTATTTGGAATAAGCTCATTAAAAATTAGTTTTCTGTTATATTTAATGTTAGTATTTTAATTAGGAGCAGATGATCCTTCCGGAGCCCTCCGGAAGGATTTTTGTTAATTGAAAATCTTGAATCAGTCCTATTTTATCTATCTTTGCATCCATGTATCTGGAAAACCTTTCATTAGTAAATTTTAAAAACTATTCTGACCTTGAAGTACAGTTTTCTTCAAAGATTAATTGTTTTACAGGCAATAATGGAGTGGGTAAAACCAATATTTTGGATGCCATATACTATCTTTCTTTTTGTAAAAGTTTTCTAACTTCAAACGACTCACTTACAGTTAAGCACGCACAAGATTTGTTCGTTATTCAAGGAAATTATCAGATAAACGGTTCAACCGATTTGATTTATTGCGGGTATGAATTGAATAAGCGTAAGCGGTTTAAACGGAATAAAAAGGAATACGAAAAGTTAGCCGATCACATTGGGTTGATTCCTTTAGTGCTCATTTCGCCGTACGACAGCAACCTCATTATTGGCGGAAGCGAAGAACGAAGAAGGTTTGTAGATGGTATTATATCGCAATTTGACCGGGAATATCTTTTTGAGTTACAGCGATACAACCGTGTATTGATGCAACGGAATTTTCTTTTAAAACAGTATGGATCATTTGGTTATATCGATGAGGAGGTTCTTGAACTTTACGATGAAGAATTATCAGAAACAGGACAACATATTTTTGAGAAAAGGAAGTTTTTTTTATCAGAAATAAGGTCGGTATTTCAAAAATATTTCAGTCACATTACAAGCGGCACCGAGGAAGTAGCCCTTAATTATTACTCCCCTTTGCAGGAAAAAGATCTTAAGGCTTTGCTCAAAGAGTCTCGTGAAAAAGACAAGCAAGTTCGCTACACCACAGAGGGAGTCCATAAAGATGAGTTAGAACTTATACTGGATGGTTACCCAATTCGAAAATTAGGCTCTCAAGGACAACAAAAGTCGTATTTAGTAGCTTTAAAGCTTGCCCAATTTGAATACATCTATAAGTTGTGTGGTTTTAAACCTATTTTATTGCTCGACGATGTTTTTGATAAGCTCGACAGTCAAAGGGTGGAGCAAATTATAAAGTTGGTTGCCCATAACAGTTTTGGGCAAATTTTTATTACCGATACCAACCCCGCCCGAATTGGCAATGTTTTGAAGCAAATTGAAGGCGAGTACTTCCATTTTCATGTTGAAAATTCCCAGCTACAAAGAATCTATGAAGAGGTCTAATACGCAGCCATTGAAAGAAGTTCTTCAGGAGTATGTAAATGCCCTGAAAATGAGCCAAAAACTCAAAGAGGTAAGTATAGTCACTTCATGGGAAAATATAGTTGGCAGAACCATATCAAGAGCAACAAAAGATATTTATATTAAAGATCGGAAATTGTTTGTGGTTTTAAACTCGTCAGTTATCCGGCACGAATTAACGCTAATAAAAATACCACTTATGAATCGGCTGAATGAAGAAGCAAAAACCGATGTTATTATCGATATCATATTTATGTGATTTACCGATTGGTTATTTTAAGAAAATAAATTACACCTTCAATTTTTTATTCTTTCGGTTTAAACAATATGAGTTAGTTGTTGTTTTAAATTTAAATCCAGTTTTAATTGCTTATCATTCATGCAAGTAACATGGATTGTTTTTAGAAGTAACCAAAATTTATAAAACTAATTTTACTAAAATGAAAAAAAACTTTTATTATGCATTTGCTTTCATGGCATTAATAGCCACTGCGTGCAATCAGAGTCCAAAAGGAGCTAAAACAGAAGCTACTGCAGAAAACCAGGTTCAGGAAGTTGAGGGAGGTCAATATGCCACTGCCTGCAATCATCAAACAAAAATATTTTGGAAAGGGAGTAAACCTGGAGGAGAACACAATGGTATTATTAAAATCAAAGAAGGAGGAAAATTTCTACTTAATGAAGGAAAACTAGTTGGCGGCGAATTTATTATTGACATGAACTCCATTGTTGACTTGGACATAGCCGATGCCGACATGAATGCAAAATTAGTAGGCCATTTAAAATCAGCTGATTTTTTTAATGTTGACTCTTTCCCGGAAGCTACGTTTGTTATTGCATCCATAGAATCATTGAGCGATGTGCCAGAATTTACGCATACCATAAAAGGCAACTTAACGATGAAAGGTATTACAAAAGGAATTTCGTTTAAAGCAAAAGTATCCGTGGTTGATGGCAATGTTTCAGCCACTAGCGAGGAATTTGTGCTTGACCGGACTCAATGGAATGTAAATTACGGCTCCAAATCGATATTTAAGGAATTGAAAGACAAATTTATAAACGATGAATTTAGTCTTAAAATTGAAGCATATTCCATGAAATAATACAACGAATAAAATTAAAAAAGCCACATAATGTGGCTTTTTTAATTTCTATATCTATCACATTATCAAAAATCACGTTCATCAAAAATGCTGAAACGCTCACTCTTTGAAAAAAAGAAATCACTTTCAATCCGGGCATTTTCATCACTATCGGAACCGTGAACTGCATTTTTTTGAACAGACTGGGCGAATAGCTTACGTATGGTTCCTTCGTCGGCTTTACTGGGATCAGTGTTACCAATAAGTTTGCGATAATCATCCACTGCATTTTCCTTTTCCAATATGGCTACTACAATAGGCCCCGAAGTCATAAACTCAATCAGATCCTTGTAAAAAGGCCGATCCTTATGTACTTCATAAAATTTACTTGCTTGTGCAGTTCTCAGCCTAATTAGCTTCAATGCCGAAATGTGAAATCCGTTGGAATTAATAACATTAATAATAGGTCCAATATGCTCATTGGCAACTGCTCCTGGTTTAATAATAGTAAAAGTGTAAGTTCCAGCCATGGTAATTCATTTTTTTGTTTTGACTAAAATAGAGATTATTCTGGATTCTTTATAAAAAAAAAGAAATTATTCATTAAAAGAAAATTAAAGTGCTGCTTTCTGTTACCTTTTTTCCTGCCACTATATCCAATGGTAAATTCAAATTGTTTAACTAAAACTTTAAATTATGGAAGATTCAGCAGTTACTATGATTCCCATTTTTGGGATGTTAACAGGAATTATCATTAACTTGGGCCTTTTCACGGCAATTGTGCTTGCCATTTACTATAACGTTAAAGCCCGAAACAAAGAGCGGATGGCACTTATTGAAAGAGGAGTTGACCTATCAGAAATATACAAAAAAAAGGAAACAGGCCATGGATTCTTTAAATTTGGAATGATATTAATAGGTATTGCCCTGGGTTTGGTTTTTGGAGTGATATTTAGTAAATTGGAATTGTTTCCACCAGTAGTTTCCTATTTTACTTTTATTTTACTATTCGGAGGTATTAGTGTTTTAGTTGCCAACTATTTGGTTTCTAAAAAAAAGAACGAATAATTATTTATGGATAATCAATACATAAAAAGAGTTACGGAGGGTGATGTTGATTCTTTTCGATTTTTAGTTGAAAAGTATCAGAATAAAGCATTCTCCGTTTCTTTTAGTATTGTCCATAACCAGGCGGAGGCCGAAGATGTTGTTCAGGAATCTTTCATCAAAGCCTATCGAAAACTAAGCAGTTTTAGGGGTGACTCATCATTTTCAACTTGGTTTCTTCGGATTGTGGTAAATGAAAGCATTAAAATTCATCGAAAAAAGAAACTTGAAGCATCCTATAGCATCAATAGTATGGCGGTTTATGAGCCGGATATAAATCAAAGCATTGCTAAACTGAATACTGCGGATCAACAAAAGTACATTACCTTAGCCATGAAACAATTACCAACACGTGAAGCATTGATCCTGCAGTTGTTTTACATTGAAGATTTGAGCCTGAAACAAATGGAAGAAATACTTGAACTAAATGCCGATCATATTAAGGTATTATTATTTAGAGCGCGGAAGCAGTTTTTAGCTATCTTGCAATTGGAACTCAAACATGAAATAAAATCAATTTTATGAACACTAATGACAAGGAATTAACTGATTTAGAATTCCGTTCGTTACTTAAAAAAAAGGAAGTACCCGAGCTTTCCTCAGATATGAGCAATGCTATAATGGAACAGATTTATAGTATAGAAGCTCAGCGGAAAGGGTATTTAAAATACATTAACCGCTCCTGGTTATTTATTGCGGTGGCATTTCTTTTATCAATGTTTACTATGGGTTCATTTTCGTTCATACAGCTTGCATTTGCTGATTATTTAAACCAATTATTTCCAGGATTATATGACTATTTTACCATGCTTCTAGTCATCTTGGTTGCCAGCTTGTTTTTGTATCAGTTGAATCAACTATTAAGTTCCTTTTATAGAAAAATTGATTTAGCCTCATAGTATTTTCATCACCGTAAGTCATTATTATGGCAAGTTGCGTTATCTTTGCAAGCATTAATACAAATAAAATTGGAAAAGATAACGAACGAATTTATTGAGCACGCCAACACTGCCATTACCAACGCTAATAAAGTAGTAATTTTAACCCACAAAAACCCCGATGGGGATGCGTTGGGTTCAGGACTAGCAATGTGGCACTTTTTTAAGAGCCTGCAAAAAGAAGTAACGTTTTTAGTGCCAAACCAATTACCAACAAACCTATTTTGGATGCCGGGAATGGCTGAGATATTGGTTTATGAAGAGAACAAAGAAAAAGGTAAACTGACTATAGCTAGTTCTGATTTGTTAGTTATGGTTGATTTTAACCATCACAGCAGGCTTTCCGAGGCGGGCAATCATGTTATGAACCATAAAGCACCAAAAATATTAATAGACCATCACCCAAACCCTGAACCCATTGCTGACTTAATTTATAGCCGGGTTTCCTCAAGTTCAACAGCTGAAATGGTATTTGAATTCATTCAAAAAACCCGGGGCGAAGAATATATATCAAGAGCAATTGCCGACTGTTTGTTTGTTGGAATTATGACTGATACCGGTTCTTTTAGTTATAATTCGTCGGAACCCCATACGTATGAAGTAGTTGGAAAATTATTAAGTAAGGGAGTAAATAAGGATGAATTGACTGACAAAGTATATAATAATTTTTCGGAACATCGGCTGCGCTTAATGGGCTATGCAGTAAATCAGCGGATGGTAGTTTTGCCTGAATTTCAAACAGCCTATATTTATTTAACAAAAAAAGATTTGGAAGATTATAAGCACGAACCCGGTGATACCGAAGGTTTTGTGAATTATCCACTTTCTATTCGGAACATTGTTTTTACAGCTATCTTTATTGAAAAAGATAACTATACAAAATGCTCGTTCCGCTCCAAAGGCAATTTTCCCGCCAATTTAGTATCCATGAACCATTTTAATGGTGGAGGACATAAAAATGCTGCTGGAGGCGAGAGTAAAATGTCAATTCAAGAAAGCATGGAAAAATTTGAAAGTATTTTACCACTATACAAACACTTGTTAATTCAATGAGTATATGAGTGAAAATAGGCTCCCTTATTTATCGTTTATACTAGTGCTGCTTTTTTTGGCGGCCTGTTCGCAAAAACCAAAAAAGTTGACTTTGCATGAAAAAAACCATGCTAAAGAACAAATGGTAAAAGCCAATAAAGGACTCGTTGATATGGATCAGCAGCGAATTGAAAGCTATGTGGCCCGACATAATTGGCAAATGACAATAACAGAAACTGGAATGTGGTATTTTATTCAAAATACCAATAAAAGTGAAAAAGCAACTGCTGGAAAAATAGCCCATTTAAAATATCAGGTTGGTTTGCTCGATGGCACCATTTGCTATTCATCGGATAGTTTAGGTGAAATGAGATTTAAAATAGGACAAGGAGGCGTTGAATCAGGTTTAGAGGAGGCTATATTGTTAATGCACGTTGGTGAAAAAGGAGTATTTATTATGCCACCGCATTTGGCATACGGCCTTTTAGGCGATGAAAAAAAAATTCCACCCCGTTCAATTATTGTATATAACGCAGAATTGATTAATTTAACGGATTATTAAATTGAACCTAACACAATGAAAAATTTTATAATTCTACTTGCGAGCCTTTTTATAGTTAGCTCATGCCAATGGCTCCATAAGTTTCCTGGTTATTCAAAAACAAATACAGGCATCTATTATAAATTACATAAAATTGGTGAAGAGGTGAAGCACCCTAATCCTACGGACTATGTAACAGTAGCTATTAGTTATATTACAATGAACGATTCTATTTTTTTCAAAGGTCATAGAACTTTTCAATTAACCCAACCTGATTTTAAAGGCTCCATTGACGAATGCTTTTTAATGCTTTCAGCAGGCGATAGTGCTTCGTTTATTATTGATGCTGATAAGTTTTTTACCCAAACCCTTCAGGCAAAATTGCCCCGGTTTTTAAAACCTAGCTCTGAATTAAAAATAGAAATGCGAATAGATGAGATTCGAACCCAAGAGCAATATGCTGAAGATAAGCTTGAATTCTTAAAATGGATTGAAGATTTTGGAGAATACGAAAAAATGATTTTAGGGCGATTTATTGATGAAAAAAAAATTAATGTGGTACCTACAGAAAGTGGCATGTACTTTATCAGTATTCGCCCTGGAACAGGCAAACCGGTTGATATGGGTGATATTGTGTTGGTTAATTACGATGGCAAATTTCTAAATGGCAAATTCTTTGATTCAACGACCAAACGGAATCAACCTTTTGAATTTGTATATGGAACTGAAATGCAAGTTATACCCGGTTTGGAAGAAGCGATAGGACTTATGCGAGAAGGAGAAAAAGCGGTTGTTATTTTACCTTCTGAATTAGCATGGGGCGAAAAAGGCTCATCAACAGGTATAATTCCACCTTTTACCTCTGTAATTTATGAAGTGGAACTGTTGAAAGCTGAAACCCGCAGTTTTGATGAAACAACCGATAGCAATCCGCTTCAGCCCGAATAAGTCTTTTGAATAAAATAATTCCTATGATTAATAAAATTGTCAGTTCATTTGCTTTGCTATCAATGATAGCTTTTAGTGGCTGCAAGGATGCAACTTTTAAAACCCATGAATCCGGATTGCAGTATCAGTTTTTTATAGAAAACAAAAATAATCAGCTGCCAGCTATTGGAGATGTGATAACCCTCAAATTTGAATATACCGATTCCAAAGGCAATTCCATTGAGAAGACAGACCAATTCAGGACCCAACTTAAAAAGCCAACACATTCAGGCGGTAGTATCGAAAACGGGTTGGCCCTGATGCACAAAGGCGACAGTGCTCTTTTTCTTATAAAAGCCGATGATTATTATACAAAAACTCTGGAGCAGATGTTGCCAGAGCGTTTCTCCAACAATGAATACCTACGTTTTTATGTAAAACTTATTGACATCACGCCCATCAATGAATTTCAAAAGGAACGGCAGATTGCTAAATTGAGTGATGAAAGGGAAGAAGAAAAACAAGTTTCTGAATTCCTGGCACGAATTAATTTCACCGGTGAACCAACATTGAGTGGTTTGTATTTTATGGAATTAAATAAAGGTTCTGGAATAACTCCTAACCCAGGCAAAAATGTTACTGTAAATTATTTAGGTTATTTTATCGATGGACAAGTATTTGATTCGTCATACGACCGGAAGAAACCTTTCACTTTTCGATTTGGTGTTGGAGAAGTAATTCCTGGTTGGGATGAGGCTGTGGCAAAAATGAAAGTTGGCGGAAAGTACAAATTAATTATCCCACCTCATTTGGCCTATGGTTCAGAAGCAGTTGGTCCCATACCTCCCAATTCTACTTTAGTTTTTGAAATTGAATTGTTGAGTGCTGAATAAAATCAATCATAGTAAAAACACGAAAAAATGCGTAAAGCCCGTTTTGGAGTTATTGCCCTTATTTTACTAGCTCAAACTTCCTTTTCTCAAAATTGGGTCGATGATTCCCTATTTAAAACAACACCTTCGGGTTTAAAATATTTAATTACCCGACAGGGAAAAGGGGATTTTCCAAAAAATGGTGATCGGGTTTGGGTTCATTACAATGCAAAATACATAAACGATTCGGTATATGACTCTTCGAGTGATAGGGGCGCTATGGATTTTTATTTGGGACAAGGGCAATTAATTAAAGGTTGGGAAGAAGGTCTGCAACTCATAAAGCCCGGTGGAGCAATTATTCTGATAGTTCCGCCACAATTAGCGTATGGCAGCGAAGTAAGAACGGGAATTCCGGCTAACTCCACATTGAAATTTGAAATTGCTTTAATTCAGGTTAATAAAGGCACACCCATAGAACCGTTTTCAGTTGAAGGTAAAACGATGGAAAAAGGAAAAAAGAAACTAAAATATGTACTGATTGAGCCTGGCAATGGACCACTTGCGCAATTTGGCGACAATGCCTTTGTACACTATACCGGTTTTTTACCCGATGGTACTATTTTCGATTCATCGGTAAAAAAAGGGGATCCGGTACGCATTACAGTAGGTTCAAAGCAAGTAATTGAAGGCTGGGATTTGGGATTGTTTCTTATGAAAAAAGGCACCAAAATAAAGCTATATATACCACCAAAACTAGCTTATGGCAATGAAGGGTATAAAAATTTAGTGCCTGAAAATTCATCCATCATCCTTGATTTAGAAATGGTTGATTTGATTCCACCAGAACCAATTGTTAAATGGAATATTGATGGGAAACAGATTCATGAAACACCCAGTGGTTTAAAATATGTGATTTTTGAGCCCGGCGAAGGCAATTTAATTATGCCTGAGAATATTGTTACCGTTCATTATTCCGGTTATTTTATCAATGGTAAATTATTCGACTCTTCGGTAAAACGCCTCGAGCCCATTCGTTTTCCAGTGGGAATAGGTTCTGTTATTGACGGCTGGGACGAAGGACTGCAATTAATGCGCAAAGGAAGTAAATTTCAATTGCTGATACCATCGCATTTAGCTTATGGTTCTCAGGGTGCCCCTCCACAAATTCCAGCCGATACCGATTTAATATTTGACATTGAAATCGTTGATGTAATTCAATAAGTAATGACAAACATAGGCAAGGCAATTAATAATCTCAGCAATTTTAAGATTTTTTTTATTGCGCTGTTTGGTTGTTTTATTTTGTATGGCAATACCCTGCAAAATAACTATGCATTGGATGATGCCATTGTTATTACTAAGAATGAATTCACCAAACAAGGGTTTAATGGTATTTCAAAAATTCTGACAACGGATTCCTTTACCGGTTTTTTTGGCAAAGAGAAGAAACTTGTTGCCGGGGGCAGGTATCGTCCTTTATCGGTGGTTTCATTTGCGATGGAATACGAATTCTTTGGTGAAAATCCAGCTATCAGTCATTTATTGAATCTCATTTTTTACGCCGTTATTATTTACTTACTATTTTGGGTTATTTCCAATTTGCTGGCCAATATTCTTCAGGAGCAGCAAAAATTAATAGCTCTTTTAGCGGCATTACTCTTTATGGTGCACCCTTTGCACACTGAGGTGGTCGCTAATATTAAAGGGCGGGATGAGGTATTTAGTTTGCTTTTTTCGTTACTTACCTTTTGGGCCGTATTAAAACACCTGCAAAAACCACATTGGATATGGATGCCTGCAGCGATGGCTTTTCTATTTTTGGCTGCTATGTCAAAGGAAAATTCATTGGCATTTGTATTTATTATTCCTTTGGCATTATATTTTTTTGCATCAACACCTTTTAAGCAAATTGCTTCAATAACATTCTTTTTGCTTATACCATCACTACTTTTTATAATCATTCGGCAAAAAGTATTGGGTGGGTTTACTGCACCTATTGCCGATGAACTGATGAACAATCCTTTTTTGGATGCCAGTGGCTCGCAAAAATTAGCTACGATACTTTATACATGGCTCATCTATGTCAAGCTTTTATTTTTTACTCATC
>JAIFNJ010000128.1 GCA_020047835.1 Bacteroidota bacterium | reverse complement strand
AAAGATAATTTTGTTATCCTGCCTTGCCCAATCACCAGAAATAGACCCAGAAATGCAATCATTGTATCTTGGAATTGATACTCTCGACTCAACAAAGTAGGTCTTATCCGATTTAAATACCACAGATTCTTTCATTGTTGAAGTTAATCCGGTATCCAGTATCCAGATGCCTTTAGTTAATAAATCATCCGATTCCTTTGTACAAGATATTATCAAGAGGCCACAAATCAGTACTAAAAAATTCCTTTTCATATTTAATTGGCTTTAAAGTTAAATTTATCAGTTACGAAGACATCTTTTTGCCTAAAAAAATTAATACGTATCAACGATGGTATCTTTTTCATATTTACCCAGTTTTCGAAATTTTTTGTTGCAATTCGTTCAATAGATAAAATAATGACTTGGTCTTATTCAAAATTAAATTAATATCCAAATTCAACCAGACCTATTCATTAAGTAAAATTTTAGTGCTCAGATTCCTTTGCTGTATTGGGTATGAATGGTGGAATGAATCATCCGCAGGAGTTCCCCGTGTGCGTTGGTCGTTCCTTCCAGCAGGTTTTCAAATAGCTTCAGTAAATTCAATTTATCGGTTCCTAGGGTAGTTTCCGTTTTTATGTCCCGCAAATCAATCATAAAACTGGTAAAGGTATCAGGAATGTCAGCCACAATATCAGCATTTAGGTAATTCGATTGATTGTAAATGCTGTGATAGTTTCCCTTTTGTTTTTCAATGTATAACGTACCTTTTTTTAGGTTGGTAATGGCTGCCGATTTTTCGCAATGCGCTATGCAGTTTTCATCCATTGCCTCTTTTTCGCATCCGATAACCGTTTGAATAAGACATTGCCGGCTGGTCATCAGTAATATGGGGTGATAGATGCTGTAATACAAATCAAAACCGTCGGGTTTTTTAATTCCCTTTAATTGAATTCTGTTTATTTCGTTGGAAATAAATGCCCCAGTACAATTAAAATTTTCTTTTAAACAGAGTAGACTGTAGGAATTAACCAGATTCAAATAGGGTCCGGCAATCCATGGAATACCCTTTTTATAAGCCTCGTAAGCTATTCCGGAATTATTGGTTACTATATATTTTGGTTTTACTTGTCGCATAAGTTCTAAAGCCATGGTATAGTCATCTCCAATTAAAACAGACGGAAACCACGGGACTATATTTTTGTTTTCTGTAAAAAGCGAAATATACTCGGGCAACCGGTCCTTTATACTATCGGATAACTGAAAGTAAATGGTGGCTGACGTTTTACCACACAAATACAAATCGTTGGGCGAGGCAATTAATACGGAAAGCGTTGGCTTGCGTGTTATGTTTTTGAGTTTCTTTATTACCGGAACAGCAATGGGTTCAATAAATTCACGGGAATCATTCAAAAAATATAACAACCTTTTTTTAATGGATGTCAACTCTTTGAACGATAAAAAAACATCGGGATTCAGTTCGTCCAGATTCATTTTTTCGATGAAATATTCGGTGTCGTTCAGCACTTTCAGCCTCGATAACAGCACTGATTCTGTCAATTTCTCTTCACCGGCGATTATCAGGTTCACTTCTGAATATAACATTATGGAATCGTCGGGGGTTTTTACCGTTATTTTCAAAGGAGCGCCCGCTTCTCCTGAAACGGTAATAATTAGCGGAGCCTTGTCAATACTTACCCGGTTTATTTTCTCCTCAACAGTGGCAATAATGTCTGTCCGTTCATCGTAAACAGCTCCCTTGGCTTTTTCCAGCTTCCTCTGAGAGAAATAACCATCGGATTCAGCAAGATGGATGGCAGAATGGTCGCGGGCATTATCAATAAACATGTTTTTATGGATGGTTCCTTTTAAAAAGCCATCTGAAAAATCACGGTTAAACACTTTATAAAGAGCTTCTTTATTGGCTGATAGGTTACTATTAGTATAAAATTGCTGCAGCTGTTTTCGCCAAGCATCTACAATGGTATAAACATAATGGAACTTCTTAATGCGGCCTTCAATTTTCAACGAATCAACCCCGGAATCGTGCAATTCTCTTAAACTGGTAAAGGCCGAATTGTCTTTAAGGTTCAGTGGAAAATCAGTACCCACCGGTGTAGTTTCAAAGCGGTCGCGGCAAGGCTGGCTGCATCGCCCCCGGTTGCCAGAGTTACCACCATGAACCGAACTCATGTAACAGATGCCTGAAAAAGAGAGGCAATAAGAACCGTGAACAAATACTTCGGTCAGCATATTGCATTCCTTGGCAACTTTAGCCAGTTTGTTTATTTCGGTTAATGAGAGCTCTCTGGATAGGTTAACTCTTGTGGCATTTAACTTACTTAAAAATCGGATTTGCCCTTCATTATGGGTCGTGAGCTGAGTGGAAGCATGTATTTTTAAACTCTTAAAATAGGTTGATAACAAATAAAACAACCCCAAGTCCTGAATAATGATACCATCAATACTGGTATTGACTAATTTATTCAATAATTGAATTAATGCTGGGATTTCGCTTTCAACGATGATAATATTAAGAGTAAGAAAAACCTGACAATTATTCTTATGAGCCAGCCTCAATATCCCGTTCAAATCGTCGAAGGAAATATTTACTGCCCGGTTGCGGGCATTAAACTTATCGAGACCGCAATACACCGCATCAGCCCCAGCAATAATGGCTGCTTTTATGGAATTAATATCTCCACCGGGCGCTAATAATTCCATATTCTGTTTATAAATCGGCAAGTCGTTTATTACCCTCCGACTGCTGAATTGTATCAAAAAGGCGCTCCTGAACCAACTTAAGACGCTCTATTATCTCGCTATCCTGAATGGGTAAGTGCTCACTTCCCTTATTACCAAGCCGTTGCAATACAAATCCAATGGTAATTTTTTGTATGTCAATAGCCGGCTGATAACCCACCAGTTTTTGGTTGTCGGTGCTCACTTCCGAAAAAATCTTACACGCAATCATCTCATACGCTATGGACTGAACCAGCCGCACCGGTGCTCCCAGTTCATGGGCCAGTTGAGCTGCCGTATAGGGCTCTTCGCCTTGCTCAAACCGCTTCACTACTTGTCTTACAATTAACAATGCTATTAACTGCCGGTTTTTAGCACTCAGGTTTTCAATTTCATTTTCGTATTCAAAATTTTCCACATTCTGGTACGAGAAACACAATTTAGCCCCAAACAGTAATATAAGCCAACTGTATTGCAGCCAGATAAGAAAAAACGGTAACGCAGCAAAACTTCCATATACCGCATTGTATTTACTAAGGCCAATCTGCGATTTGATATACCCCCATTGCAATATGTGAAATAAGGTGCCGGCAATAAGTGCCCCCACTATAGCACTCGACCATTTTACTTTTGTATTGGGCATTACCACATAAATAATGGCAAATACCAGCCAAATAAGCAAAATAGGAATGGCCTTGAGCATAAAGAATAGTGTGGGGCCAAAGAAATCAAGCACCGCAAATTTGTCAGTTAGTTCGGTTATGTTGGCAATTATGTAAACCTTAAGACTGCTTGCCAGCAATATAAGTACTGGGGCAATTAGAATCATCGATAAATAATCGCTGAATTTGCGGGCCCAGGTTCGCGATTTATTCACTTGCCAAATATCGTTGAACGAACTTTCAATACTGCCCATAACACTCATGATGGTCCACATCAGAATCACAATTCCAAAACCAGCCACTACTCCACCTTGCAGCGTTACAAGAAATCGATTGGCAAATTCCAAAATCCAATTTATCACCACTTCCTGACCCTTAAGGTTTTGAACAAGTTGATCATGCAAAACCGCCTCAAAACCAAAGCCCTGAGCAATTGCCAAAGCCATTGCCACCAAGGGTACCACTGAAAGCATCGAAAAAAATGTAAGAGCCGATGCCCGGAGCTCAATTTTATCGGTGGAATATCCTTTAATTGAGATAATGATGATCCGTAATAAATTAATCAAATTTGACTTTCGTCGGGAATAGTTCGTAAGCGGTATCCTCCAGATATCGTGAACCAGGTAATGAATTACTTTTTTAATCATAGGTGAAAAGTATTTTCGACTGATTATGCTTAATGGCTAAGATTATTAAAGTCAAGGTAGGTATTTTATATTATAGCCGCTTCATAATTGTCAATAAAAAGTATGATTCTCTTCGGTCAACTACTATTAATGCTCCAGTTCCAATCTATTGTCGTTTACTGCTTTTCTCTTTTACAATCCGCTCAACTTCCAATAGCAGCAATGGGAAAGCGGGTTCAGTCATTCCATGTCCATAACCTTGCAACTCTAACAGTTTAGTTTTATTATGACCTGATACCTTCATCATCCTCATAAGGTATGCATTCTCCTCATACCTACCCAATAGTTCCAATTCCCGGTCACCGGTAATCAACAATAAGGGTGAAGCATCCGCCCGAACATGGTATAGCGGGGCTAAGCTGTCAATTATAGGCTGCTTTGCAGGAATATCTCTTTCCTCCCGCACTGTAAAATGTGTGATTACCTGCCCGCTAAAAGGAATCAGCCCGGCAATCCGGTTTGCATCTATTTTATACTTATTTAGCCATGATTTATCCAACCCAATCATGCTAGTCAAATACCCTCCCGCTGAATGACCGGAAATAAAGATTAAAGAAGAATCTCCCCCATATCGGGTGATATTATTAAAAACCCAACTTACTGCGGCAGCGGCATCCTCAATATATCCGGGGGCTTTTACTTTTGGATACAACCGATACCCAACCCCTACGATACAAACTCCTTTGTCCTTAAGCGCTTCCGGGATTTCCTTTTTGCCTCCCGTTAGTCCGCCACCGTGGAACCAAACAATAGTTGGAAAATTATTAGTATTCAATGGGTAGTACACATCCAACATGCATTTCTCATTTATGTATGCATCCAATTGGTTTAAAGAATCGCTGTAGTAATGAATGTTTTGCCGCGTTTCATACTTAGTTTCCTGAGCAACAGTGACAAGGTTTATTACTATAATTACTATGGAAAGTAGGGAATTTTTCATTTATAGGGATGCTTTATTGTTTAAATTTTATTCTGTTCAGAATCCTGCAATCCATCTGCCGCCTCTTCATCCAACACCCAAATTAATTTTCCATCCATTGGCTTAATATGCGCTGCGGGGAATAGTTCAAACCCTTTCTCCTTTTTAAAAATGGCGGAAATAACTGGTGCTTTGCTTTTTCCGGTTACCAAAAAATAAACCTGCGCAGCATTGTTGATAACTGGACCGGTAAGAGTGATGCGGTTTTGTAGGTTATATGGATTTTGGGTTGTCTCAACCGCTTTTGCCGATGTTAACAGTTCCATGTGGGGTGGAAAGATGGATGCCGTATGACCATCGTCGCCCATGCCTAATAAAATGATATCAAAACGGGGCCGTCCATTAGCAGCCTCAACGGTGGCAGCTATTTCTTCGGTATACCTTCTGGCTTCTAGTTTTGGCGGATTTTCTCCCATGATGCGGTGAATGTTTGGATTGGAAATACTAATTTTATCAAACAGTGTTTTTTTTGTATTTCCGTAGTTGCTTTCATCGCTGGTTGGTGGCACGCAGCGCTCATCCACCCAAAAGAAATGAAGTTTATTCCACGGCAACTTTTCAGAATAATACTTTGCCCATTGCTCAAACAAAATATAAGGTGTGGTACCTCCCGAAATGGCAAGGGTTATCTTATCTTTTTTCAATCCATTTATGAATTGGTATAGCTCTTCGGCTAATGATTTAACAAGTTCTTCTTTAGTTTTATAAATTCTATAGTTCATTATTATAATATTCCTAATTTCTTGTTCTGCTAATTCTACCTGTCTTGTGTCTCATCTTGTTAGATGTTATAAAATCCTTGGGTATTTCGGGCTACTTACCTGTCCAGTTAACCTTCTTATTATTTTCTATTTTTTTTATTGCTTTTTCAAAATCACTTTCTGTTATCATTTTTTGTTCAGAATCTTTAAACTTTTCATATTCTTTTTCAGCATTTTCTTTTGCTAATTCTTGTGATATTGAGCCTGCATTGTTTAAAATCTCCCTATCATTCAAAGTTAAAAATCCGTTTAATTTTTCAATCCAATCATTCATATACATTGGAATCCTACGTTGGGCTTGTCCTTGAGCGAAAATTAAGTATTGTTCAACTAAATTATTTAGTGCAGACATCTCATTTTTGTTCAAATAATTTTTGGCAATGGCAACATCCGTTTTTCTTATTTTATCACCTCTCCAATTGGTTAAGCCCATATTCTCTTTTGTACTATCAGACCTCATGCTAATTATTTCAGCAGCAGTTTGGCCTGTAATTGCCCAATGTAACTTATTTTGAACAGTTTTAAAAAAATCTAAACTAATTTCAAGTGTCGGGTCATAATCAACACTTGTTGCATAAATATCGGTTATTTTACGGTAAAAACGTTTTTCCGATGTGCGAATATCCTGTATTCGTCTTTCAAGTTCTTCGAAATAGTCGAAAGGTAAATCCGGATTTTTTAATCGTTCATCATCCAGAACAAAGCCTTTTACAATATATTCTTTTATATGTTGTGTTGCCCATTGTCTGAATTTAGTTGCTACGTGCGATTTTATACGATAACCAACTGAAATTATGGCATCAAGATTATAAAACTTTTGATTGCGTTTAACTACCCTGTTTCCTTCTTTTTGAACTTGTAAGAAATCATTACAAGTTGCACCTTCGTCCAATTCACCTTCTTCAAAAATGTTTTTAAGGTGAATGGTTATATTTTGCGGACTTGTTTGAAACAATTCTGCCATAAGCTTTTGTGTAAGCCAAACTGTTTCGTCCTGAAAACGAACATCTAATTTTGTTTCTCCATTTTCGGTTTGGTATATAATTATTTGTGATTTATTTTCTCCCATATTACTCAAATTCAATGTTATCAATTTCTTTCATTAACCTGTCGGTTTCCTAAAGGGCAACAATTATTGTTTGATAGTGTAAAATATCCTCAAATTTAAGTTTACGTTCTTTGTAGTCTTTCAACCATTTTTAGGTTGGTATCTTATATCTAAAGCTCGCAATACTCCCCATCATTACTCAGGTTTTTACATGGATAACGCCAAGTAATTTCCGGTTCCTCAATCAATGAATCGGCATTTGCTGGACCCCAAGTACCAGCCGGATAGCCATATACCGGAATATCGGGATGGTTTTTCCAAGCATCCAGTATGGGCTGCACAAACGCCCATGCCTCTTCCACAGCATCACCCCGTATGTAAAGGGTTGAATCACCTTGCATACAATCGAGCAGTAATCGTTCGTAAGCCGAAGTAATTTTCATATCCTGCACCTCTGAATAGTGAAAATCCATATTGGCGGTTTGCACATTAAAACCAGTACCGGGAACTTTCATTCCAAACTTGAACAACAATCCTTCATCGGGCTGAACCCTTATTACCAGTTGGTTGTGCGTGTTAATGCTTTGGTGCTGGTAAGCGAAAATATGGTGGGGCGACTTTTTAAAATGGATCACAATCTCGGTAACTTTAGTGGGAAGCCTTTTACCAGTTCGGATGTAAAACGGAACACCGTTCCAACGCCAGTTGTCGATGAAAAACTTCATGGCCACATAGGTTTCCGTTCGGCTTTCCGGTGTAACTCCTTCTTCTTCGCGGTAACCGGGCAAATGCTCTCCCTTTAAGGTAGCCCCAGTATATTGCCCACGGATTACAAATTGTGGAACTTCTTCTTCTTTGATTGGGCGCAAACTCTGCATTACTTTCAGCATTTCGTTGCGGATTGCTTTTGACTCCGCATGAATGGGCGGTTCCATGGCTACAATGCCTACCAATTGTAACAAATGGTTTTGAACCATATCACGCAGCGCACCGGCTTTGTCGTAATAGCCGCCACGGCCACCAATGCCCAAATCTTCCGATGAGGTAATTTCCACATGATGCACGTAGTTCCGGTTCCACAGCGGTTCAAAAATTCCGTTGGCAAACCGCATTACCAAGATATTCTGAACTGTTTCTTTACCCAAATAATGGTCGATGCGGTAAATCTGAGCTTCTTTGAAATAACACATCAGCTTTTTGTTCAGGTCTTTGGCCGACTGATAATCAACCCCAAACGGCTTCTCAATAATGATGCGTTTCCACGATTCATCTTCCACATCTTTGTTTATGCCGGCAAGAGTCAATCCTTGCGCAATTTTTTCGTACAAAACGGGCGGAGTGGCCAGATAATAGATGTAGTTCTCGGGCATATCGGCCACAGCTCTCAATTCGTTCAGCTTATCTTTTAGGATATGATAATCGTCGGCATTCCCGGTATCGATGGATACATAAGAGGTGGTTTGCAAAAACGATTCTATTTTGTCTGCACTTGCGCTATCATTGGGTAACCAACCGGCCATTTTTTCACGGAAACCAACATCCGAAAGTTCGGTACGGCCAACCCCAACAATAAAAAACTTTTCGGGCAACAGGTTTTGGAGGTATAAATCGTACAAAGCAGGAATCAGCTTGCGTTTGGTCAAGTCGCCCGATGCCCCGAAAATAACTATAATATGTGGTTCAAGGTGGTTCATGATTGTAAAGTTAAAATTTATGCGATTATCTTCGTATCAAAAATACTACTTGATTTGATACATCTACCTTTTATGGTTTATTATTTGTATCGGCAGGCACTTAAAAACAGTTATCATCGTTATATGTTCTGTTTGACGATACATTTAAAATTAGCTCCTTTAATGATAGTATTTTAAAACTACTATTTTTGTGTAAAATTGAAACTGAGCAGCGTATTAAGCGAATTCACTGATTTATTAAAAGCATTATCAGATATTGGATTGGTTGCTGTGGGAAAGTCTGGAAAACTATTTTTTATTCGCATTAAAATCATGGATTCATTGAAAAAATTTCTATTCATAGTTGCATTTAGCTTCAGCGCCTTGCTTTCGAATGCACAATTCGATATACAACATTATCTGATTGAAGGACACCGTGATTTGATGAATTCAAATTATACCACTGCCATTCAGCGGTTCAATACCATCATTCAAATAAAACCCGATTTGCTGGAAGCTTATTACTACAGGGGTTATGCCAAATACTCACTGAGCGATTATCAGGGTGCTTATACCGATTTCCATAAAGTGATAGAGCTGAACCCCTATTTTAGCGAAGGATATCGGTTCCGGGGCATTACCAAAGCCGCCATGCAGGATTATCAGGATGCTATGGAAGATTTTAATAAAGCCATTAGACTAGATTTAACAAATCCGGATAATTATGTGAGCCGAGGTTTTACTTTATTATTAATGAAAGAATTCGACCGTTCCATTGCCGATTTTAATCAAGCGCTTAAAATTAATAAGGAACTGCCTTATGCCTACCTGCAAAGAGGATATGCCAAGTTAAGCAAGCAGGATTTTGATGGAGCTATAAAAGATTTTACTGAAGGGATTAAGCTAAATCCATACAGTCCTGATGGCTTTGCCCGCAGAGCTATTGCATTGGCCGAACAGAAAAAATTCAACGAAGCTTTGGTTGATTTGAATCGTGCCATTGAAATGGATGAAAACAATACATTGTATTATTTTCAACGGGCCTTTATAAAGTATAACAATAAAGATTTGGAAGGAACGATGCAGGATTATAATAAAGTGCTGGAATTGAATCCTGAAAATGCACTTACTTTTTTCAATCGTGCCATTCTAAAAGCTGAGATTGGCGATAATCAGGGCGCCATAAACGATTACACTCAAGCAGCAGAATTGCATCCAAAAAATATATTGCCTTATTTTAATCGGGGTGGCGTAAAATATGAAATGAAAGATTATTATGGAGCCATTCAGGATTGGAGCCAAGCCATTGAAATATTTCCCGATTTTGCTAAAGCATATCAGGCAAGGTCATCGGCCCGTTACTTGGTGGGTGATATAATTGGTGCAATGGATGACAAAGAAACAGCGAAAAAGAAAATAGACCAATACCAGGCAAAAAATCATGAAGACAGTGCCATGGCTCAATACATGGATACTTCGTACAATTTTAAAAAGATTATTGAGTTCGATTCCGATTTTTACCGCGCCAATATGGATGATGGTCAAATTCAAAACCGACGAATCGTTATCAATTTGAAACCCATTCTGGTTATTACCGAAAAACAAGAAGGAATGCCTGTCGAAAATTTTACTTTTTATTTGAAGAACCTCGAAAAGCTGAACCGGAACAATCCCCTCAAAACTACATTTACCGTATCGAGCCAACTCTCAAAAATGGATGTGGACACCGTTCGTTCACTGCTTAATGCCACGGAACAGGAAAAGCTGCGCTCCTCATTCAATGCCTATCTCTATTTTTATCAGGGGTTGTTGAATAGCACCATTCAAAACTTCAATCAATCAATAAAAGCCTATTCAGCAGCTATTGGTCTGGAACCAAGTTTCGATCTGGCTTATTTTAACCGGGCCAATACCCGTTATTTAATGGTTGAATACATTAATTCCATGGAAGATTATTCACAGGTTATAACCCTTGAGGGTCAGTCCACATCAGTGCGCGAAGAAAAGTCAATGAATCAGGAATTTACCGATTATCAGGAAGTAATATCCGATTTGGATAAAGCCATTGAACTGAATCCCGATTTTGGTTTTGCCTATTATAACCGGGGAAATGTAAAATGCATGACTAAAGATTTTACCGGTGCCATAAATGATTACACAAATGCCATAGCGGTTGGCCCCGAAATGCCCCAAGCATATTACAACAGGGGTCTTACCCTTATATACCTGCAAGACAGTGAAAAAGGATGCCTTGATATGAGCAAAGCCGGTGAGCTGGGACTCGAAGATGCGTATCCAGTAATAAAAAAGTATTGCTCAAAAGAGAAATAAACCACTTAGTTTTTAAAGAATAGAAAAGTTGGGGAAATAGAAAAATGGAAAGAGTATTTTAAATACTGTTTCCATTTTCTATTCAAAACTAAAGATTTATTGAAGTTTACATTGTAACCAATCTGTGATAATCTAAAACTGGCTCAGTAGATTGGGCCTTCCCATGTGTTTTTTATAAAGTTCTACAATTAAACCGTCGGCCAAACCAATTTTTGGGGCTTGTAACTCATTAATTTTTCCCAGTTTCATTAATTTTTTGAAGATGATGGCCGCCTCAACAATTACATCGGCACGGTCGGGGCGCAACCCCATTTTGGAAATGCGGTCGTCCAGCGAATATCCCTCCAATATTTCATGTCCTTCCGTCAATTGAGAATACGATAAGGTGTTCTTCTCCAGATTTCCAAAAAGTTTGGTAAGTTTATTAATATTTCCACCGGAGCATATACAGTTAAATGGCTGTTCGTCTAATTTTAAACCATGCAACCAAACTTTCAGTTTATCCCATTCCGATGGAGGAACTTTATCAAAAAGCAACCGAATGGTTCCAATTGGAAAAGAAGCATTTGCCAGCATCAAATCCTCTTTAAACCAGCTTATTTCTATGCTTCCACCCCCTAAATCAATATATAGCGAATGCGGGTGAGGCTTACTCAAATTGGTATTTCCTGCAGATCCAATAATTTCCGCTTCTTGTCTTTCAGTAATTAAATGAATCTCAATCCCGGACCCATTTTTCACCTGCTCAATCACTTCCGCACCATTGCTTGCTTCGCGCATAGCTGAAGTGGCAACAGCAAAGCAATCAATGGGTTGGTAAACATTTTTTAGCTGATTGTAAGCATCAAAGGTTCGAACTAAATATGCTTCCTTTTCAGGAGTTATAAATCCTTTATCAAACACATCGAATCCCAACCGCAACGGAACCCTTACTAAAGTAATTTTTTCGGTAACTGCTTTCCCATCCTTCTCATGAACAGTAGCTACCAATAGCCTTCCGGCGTTTGAACCAATATCTATTGCTGAAAAAATCATTGTTTTTTACCCCTTCTTCTTATTATTATGTACACTTTTTAAATACTGGTAAATTGCCTCTTGAGCCCTCACCATTGGCTTATTGTTTTGGTAATATCGGTTCGACATTTCCGGATCAATAATCCGTGCCTTACAATTATCCTCCCATTGAATATTCAACAGTTCTTTGAGTTCTTTTTGAATGGATGGATCAAAAATTGGAACGGTTACTTCAATTCTATTATCGAGATTCCGAACCATCCAATCGGCAGATGAAATATAATATTTTTCATCTCCACCATTACAGAAAATAAGGGTCCGGGCATGCTCCAGATATTTGTCCACAATGCTGTGCACACTTATATTGCTGCTCAATCCCGGAACTCCGGGTATCAATTTGCAAATCCCTCTCACAATTAATTGAATTTTAACTCCGGCTTCGCTGGCAGCATATAATTTATTAATCAACGGCAAATCAGCCAAGCTATTTAGTTTTATTATAACCCAAGCCTCTTTGCCTAATAAGGCATTCCGAATTTCAAGGTTCAACATTTTAAGGAAAAAGTTCCGTGTGCTAAACGGACTAACAATCAATGTTTTAAAATGGATGGGACGATAAGTTGCTTCAAACATATCAAAAACTTTGTCAACTTCCAGCGTAATTTCAGGGTTTGCCGTTAACAAAGTACTGTCGCAATAAATACTGGCTGTTTTTTCATGAAAGTTTCCCGTTCCAATATTTGTGTAATACCTGTACCCTGTTGTTTCTTTGCGCTTTATTAATATGAGTTTGCAATGTACTTTTAACCCGGGAATATTCCGTAGAACCCTCACACCCGCCTCTTGAAGTTTTTCTGACCAAAAAATATTTGCCTCTTCATCAAAACGGGCCTGAAGTTCCATAAATACCGTAACTCTTTTTCCGTTGCGGGCTGCATTTATTAGGGCATTTATAACATTCGACGGATTGGCAAGCCGGTAAATGGTCATTTTAATCGATCGAACTTTTGAATCGATGGATGCTTCGCGAAGTAAATCAATGATATACTGAAAACTTTGATACGGGTAATGCAGCATGATGTCCTTTTCACGAATTGCATGAAGAATACTGCTCCCCTCTGGTATATCTTTGTGAGGTAATGCGGGTCTTTTGGGATTTTCTAATTCAGGGCCTCCCAAATTTGGAAAACCCATATAGTCTTTAAAATTATGATACGGCCCACCCTCAACCATGTGGTCTTTCGACGAAAAACGCAATTTTTGGGTAACCCCATCGAGCAATTCTTTGGGCATGTTTCTATCGTAAACAAAACGCAGCGCGGAACCTTTTTTTCTTAATGCTAAGCTTTCTGCCATTAATTCCACAAAACTTTTCGACACATCGTTATCCATATCTAACTCTGCATCGCGTGTAAATTTAAAAGTATATGCTTTGAAGCTATCGTATTTGAACCGGATAAAAATTTCATCCAAACAAAAGCGTATCACATCATCAAGCATCATGATATATTTATTTCCTTCTTTTTCAGGAAGAATCAGAAACCGGTTTACTGCATTGGTGGGAATCTCCATTATAGCGTAGGTATAAAAATCAGGCCTATCGCTGCGCCCAAGAATTATGGCAAGATAAATGGAATGATCCGTTAGAAAGCTGGCTGATGTAAAGTTACGGAGCATGATTGGAAAAAGGTGGTGCCTTACTTTTTCACGAAAATAAAGCCTTACAAATTCTCCTTGTTCTTTATCAAGTTGGGGTTCGTTGATAAGGAAAATATTTTGATTCTTTAAATCTTCAATTAATTCACTATTAATTTGTGCAAAAGTATTTTGTTGATTCCGCACTTCTGCTAACGCATCAGCCAAAATCTGCTGCAAATTCGACACATCGTTTTCAACATTTTTTTTATTCAGTTCAATCATTCGGTAAAGCGATGCTATCCGAACCCTGAAAAACTCATCCTGATTGTTTGAATAGATACCCAAGAATTTAATGCGCTCATTCAGCGGGTTCGTCTTGTCGCTCGCTTCTTGTAATACCCGCGCATTAAAACTCAGCCAACTAAGTTCTCTATCGGTATATTTTACTTTCAAATTTGCCATGCCCAAAAGTATAAATTCTAATTAATCCAATTGCTAATTGTAAATTTTTCTTTTTTTGTTCCATTTATTAAGCTTGAAAATTTAACCTTTTATAGTTTTTTGGGCTCAATATAATACGTTAGGACTCCTTTACCGGGAGCTAGTTCGTCCCAACGCCGAATTTCCAATTGGATAATAACGCAACCCGATGTTGGTATCCATTCCGCAATTTGATTCGATAACAATTCACAAGCAAAATTGCTAACTCCCGGATTGTGACCTATTATCATAATGTGCTGAAGATTTTGGTCCACCTTTTTTATATGGGAAAAATAATATTCCGGATTTCCAGGGTAAAAAGTCTCGTCAAAAACAGGTTGGTTGGCCAAATTTAATTGTTTTACAACCAAACGGGCCGTTTCCATTGCTCGAATAGCCGGACTGCAATAAATAACCTCGGGTATTAATAGTTTTGATTTAATAAAACTGCATGTTTTCTCTGTTCTTTTAATTCCTTTTTCAATCAAAGGCCTTTCTTCATCGGTCAAATCGGGGTAATCCCAACTCGATTTTGCATGTCGCATTATAGATAATAACTTCATTTTTTACATATTAGGTTAGTTCACTAAATCTATTAAAGCATTTACAACATTGGCCACTCCTACCTCGATTTGACTGATATTTGAATCGAGCATATAACAAGGATTCGTAACGAGTTTAAACTTGGTATCAATACAAATTTCATAGTACATTTTAGGTTGATGCACTCCATTCATTTTAACAATGGTAGCCGCAGTTTCTTTGTCATCACCAATGGTAACGGTAGCACCTTTTAAAATCCGTGCCATTAAAGCCGGTGCAATGCAAAGGGCTCCAATGGGTTTATTGGCTTTATGCATTTCCAATACTGCGATTTCAACCTCTTTATTTACCAAGCAGTTTGAACCCTCAAAGGCTAAAGTGGAGAGGTTTTTTGCTACTCCAAACCCACCTGGGAATATTAAAACATCGAATTGCGAGGCGTTAAAATCACTCAAAGGTTTTATTTTTCCGCGTGCAATACGAGCCGATTCCACCAATACGTTTCTTGCCTCCTGAGTCTCCTTTCCGGTAAAATGATTGATTACATGATGTTGTTTAATATCGGGAGCAAAACATTGATAAGTGCTACCGGCTTTGTTTATGGCCAAAAGAGTTAAAACAGCTTCCTGTATTTCTGCACCATCATATACTCCGGAGCCTGAAAGAACCACAGCGAATCTATAACTATTTTTCATATCGCAAATTTTGAGATTATCGGTATATAAAGTTAATAAAAACCAATGAATTAATTCTATCAAGTTACGATTTCAAAGCTGAATAGAAATTGTGTTGAATCGTTCAATGTGGCTTTTTCAAATTGGATATATAGCAAAAACCACTATTTTTAAACAAAAAATAATTTAAAAAAAGATTATGAGAAATATTGTACTTGTTTTGGCAGCCGGTTCTATCACTGCTATGACGTTAAGCTCATGCCAGCAAAAGGATGCGGACACTGCAAAAGCAGAATCCTTGGTAAAACAAATGACCCTTGACGAAAAGCTTGATTTTATTGGCGGATATAAAGAATTTAACATTCGGGCTATTGAGCGGCTTTCAATTCCTGAAATACGCTTTGCCGACGGGCCTTTGGGAGTAAGAAATTATGGAGCATCTACTGCCTATCCAGCCAGTATTGGTTTGGCAGCCTCATTCGATAAAAAATTAGCTTACGCAACCGGTAAAGCGATTGGAAGTGAGTCAAGAGCAAAAAATGTACATGTAATGCTCGGGCCTGCCATGAATATTTACAGGGCTCCATTTTGCGGCCGTAATTTTGAATATTTAGGCGAAGATCCCTATTTGGCAGGACAATTAGCCAGTTACTACAGTCAAGGCATGCAAAACGAGGGTGTTATGGCTGTTGCTAAGCATTATGCCGCCAACAACCAGGATTTTAGTCGTCACCATACCTCTTCCGACATGGATGAACGCACCCTTCATGAAATATATTTGCCCGCCTTTAAAGCGTCTGTTCAGCAAGGAAAGGTAGCCAGCATTATGACTTCGTATAATTTGGTGAATGGAATCCATGCTTCTCAAAACGATTACTTAATTAATCAAGTGCTCAAGCACGATTGGGGCTTCGATGGCTATGTAATGTCCGACTGGACTTCTACTTATGATGGCATAGCTTGCGCTAAGGGAGGCCTTGATTTGGAAATGCCTTCGGGTAAATTTATGAACCCTGATACGCTGAAACCAGCCATTGAAAATGGAACGTTGAGCGAAAAAATAATCGACGAAAAAATTATCAGGATATTAAGAACGTATTCCCGTTTTGGACTTTTTGAAACCCCTGATATTAGTAAAGGATATGTGTTGGATTCCGCTCAAGTAAGGCAAACCGCTTTGGAATCGGCCCGGGGTGGAATGGTTTTGTTGAAAAACGAAAACGGATTTTTACCTTTGAAAAAGGAAACCATTAAATCGATTGCAGTTATTGGGCCTAATGGAGATCCTGCAGTTACTGGTGGCGGAGGAAGTTCAAAAGTTGAGCCGTTGCATCCGCTGTCGCTCTACGAAGCGGTTCAAAAAGTAGCAGGACCTGATATTCAAGTTACCTTTGCAAGAGGACTTGCAACAGAAGAACGCTTGTCGGCTGAGTTTTTTAAATCGTATTCCTGCTATACAAAAGAAAATGGTCAAGATATCGCCGGAGTTAGTGCCGATTTTTATCACGGTACGCAATTAAAAGGGGAGGTTTTCAAATCGAAAAACTATCCAAAGTTGAACCTCGAAATCAATGAAATGACTTTTGAAGGAACTCCGGAAACTGAGTTTTCGGTCCGTTTTACCTGCTACTTCAAACCTGAAAAAACAGATACCTATATTCTGGGTGTTGCCGGAGATGATGGCTACCGTTTGTACCTTGATGGCAAAATGGTAATTGAAAATTGGCAAAACCAAGCTGAAACTTCCCGAACCACGGAAGCAAAATTAACAGCCGGAAAGGAATACAAAATTAGTTTGGAATACTATCAGGGAGGTGGTGGTGCTGCAATTCGCTTCAATGTGATTCCAAAAGCTGGAAAAGCATTTAATCCGGAAAGTATACGAAAAGAAGCCCTCGCTTTGGCTCAAAAAAGTGATGTGGTCATTTTATCGGTTGGGTTTGATCCATATACTGAAAGCGAAGGATTCGACCGCACTTTTGAAATGCCCTATAATCAGGATGCTTTGATAAGTGACGTGTTGGCCGTAAATCCCAATTGCATTGTGTTACTAAATTCAGGCGGAAACGTAAATATGGAACCTTGGATAAATGGCATAAGAGGATTTTTGCATGCCTGGTATCCTGGACAAGAAGGAAATTTAGCTGCAGCTGAAATATTGTTTGGCATCACCAATCCATCAGGAAAACTTCCGGCCTCCTTTGAAGTAAAATTTGAAGACAACCCAACGTTTAACAGCTACTTTGATACCGATAAGGATTTAAAAGTAACCTATTCCGAAGGAATTTTTGTGGGCTACCGCCATTACGACCAAAGCGAAATCAAACCCCGATATCCTTTTGGATTTGGGTTATCGTACACCACTTTTGAATATTCAAATTTGCAATTATCAAAATACACAATAGAATCAGACGAAACCTTGACTTTTACCGTGGATATAAAAAATACTGGTGCCGTTGCTGGCAGTGA
>JAIFNJ010000057.1 GCA_020047835.1 Bacteroidota bacterium | reverse complement strand
GGAAATGCGTTCAGCCGAATATGAATTGCCTTCGTTAATTAAATTGGGTGTTTCGTATGATTTCGATTTAGGTGACTTACATGCCTTGACATTAATGGGTGCCTTTACCGAAAATTCATTCTCAAAAAACCAGTTTCACGGGGGGTTAGAATACGGTTTCCATAAAATATTAATGCTTCGTGGAGGTTACGTATATGAAAATGGCATTAATAGCGATACCGAAAGAACTACCGCATTAACTGGATTAACAGCAGGATTTAGTTTAGCCGTTCCACTTAAAAAGGGGGAGAATAAAGCATTTGCAATTGATTATTCATACCGGGATACAGATCCATTCAATGGAATTCATAGCATTGGTTTAAGAATTAGTCTATAAAAATATTTTTATTATCTTTGTAACTCATTTGTAAAGAGTCCCATGTTTACATGGGATTCTTTTTTCTTTGGGTTTTTTGTAAAACTCATATTTCTGAGAATAAAAAGTCAGAAGAAAAAATTAGTAACTCTTTCAACATTAATTAGAAGTTTTTTCGACGAATAAAGGAGGTTTCTATGGGTAAACTAGCATACATAACAAACGAGGGATTAAAAAAATTAATAGCTGAGGTAGAATACCTTAAGTCAGTTGAACGTCCCAAAATGTCGGCTGCAATTGCTGAAGCACGTGATAAAGGAGACTTGTCGGAAAATGCAGAATATGATGCAGCTAAAGAGGCTCAAGGCATGTTGGAGATGAAAATCTCGCAATTGGAAGGCACTATACTAAGTTCGCGTATCATTGATGAATCAAAGCTCGATTATTCGTGCGTTCAAATTCTTTCGAAGGTTAAAATTAAGAACCTGAAAACAAATGCCATTATGGAATATGCCATTGTTTCAGAAACAGAGGCTGATTTGAAAAACGGAAGAATGTCAATAAATACCCCTATTGCCATGGGTTTGATGGGCAAAAAAATTGGCGATACCGTGGAAGTGAAAGTACCTTCAGGGCTTATGAATTTTGAGATTCTTGAAATAAATCCAATATAAAAAAACAAGGTATGGCTTCCATTTTTTCAAAAATAGCAGCAGGCGAAATCCCAAGTTATAAAATAGCAGAAAATGAGGACTATTATGCTTTTCTGGATATTAACCCGCTAAAAAAAGGACACACTTTGGTGATCCCAAAACAGGAAGTGGATTACATCTTTGACTTAAATGCGGAAACTTTAGGAGGGTTGCATGTATTTGCCCAAAAAATTGCCAAAGCCATTGATAAAACAATTCCATGCAAACGGGTAGCGGTTGTTGTTTTAGGTCTTGAAGTCCCACATGCCCACATTCATTTGATACCCATGGATTCAGAAAGTGACATTCGTTTTTCGAATCCAAAATTAAAACTCACTAAGCAGGAATTTACCGAAATTGCCCAGGCCATTTCAAAAAACATATAAAAATAAAAAAAGGAGCTTAGCTCCTTTTTTTATTGGCTCTTTGTTGATTTAGGTGGGTGAATAAAAAGGTTTTTTGTCGAATTCTATGGATATATTTTAGTGCTTTATTTTTGCCTGAAAGGCAATTAGCATTAGCATAGGGCAGCGCCCTATGAAAATAATGGAACGGAAAATATTCAGGCTGTAAGCCTGATAGCTTTTGCTTTAAGGCTTACAGCCTACTAAAATATTTCTAGGTTCAGTACATAGGGCGCTGCCCTATGCTTTTGATTAAAGGCTTTCAGCCTTAAAAAACAAGCAAGTAAAAATGCAGATTTTGTATTCAGAATTTAATGAGAATCATTTCCCCACTCAAAATGGCATAGAGTCTTTTTATTTAACCCTATCGGGATTCTTATTCATAAAATCTTTCCAGCTGTTGAACGATTTACCATCGTTTTGAGGCTTGTTTTGATAAAAATGACATAAAGCTGCGGCCAATCCATCCGTTGCATCCAAATCTTTTGGAATTTCGGTTAACGATAAGGTATGCTGCAACATACTGGCTACTTGTTCTTTTGAAGCATTTCCGTTGCCTGTTATCGACATCTTAATTTTGCGGGGCGCATACTCAAAAATAGGTATCTCCCGCGACAGTGCCGCTGCAATAGCTACTCCCTGAGCCCTTCCCAGCTTAAGCATCGATTGCACATTTTTGCCAAAGAAAGGAGCTTCAATGGCTAATTCGTCCGGTTTATAAGAGTCAATTAAGCCAATGGTACGCTCAAATATCTTTGATAATTTTAAGTAGGTATCTTCAATTTTTTTTAAATCAATAATTCCTAATGTTACGATACTGGGTTTTTTGTTAATCACCTCAATAACACCATAACCCATTACAGCAGTACCGGGATCTATCCCTAATATAATCCGATTATTCATTTAAAAAAGAAGCCCTGGTTCAGGGCTCGATATTTATTTAATTAACTTAAAACCACACAAATCAACCAAACAATCCGGAATACGGATTCCATCGGGAGTTTGATTGTTTTCGAGTAAAGCGGCAACAATGCGAGGCAATGCTAACGCGCTGCCATTCAATGTGTGTGCTAATTGAGTTTTCTTTTGCCCATCTTCTTTAAAGCGCAGCTTCAACCGGTTGGCCTGATACGTTTCAAAATTTGATACGGAACTTACTTCAAGCCATTTTTGTTGGGCTGCGGCATATACTTCAAAATCGTAGGTGAGTGCTGAAGTAAAACCCATATCCCCGCCACATAACTTTATAATACGGTATGGCAAACCTAACTTTTGAACCAACGTTTCCACATGATTTACCATGGTCTCCAGCATTTCGTAAGATTTGTCGGGATGCTCCAATACCACAATTTCCACTTTATCGAACTGATGCAACCGGTTCAAACCACGCACATCTTTACCATACGAACCAGCTTCGCGACGGAAACAGGCACTATAAGCGGTATTTTTAACTGGGAATTCTTTTGCATTTAAAATAACATCCCGGTAAAGGTTGGTAATGGGAACTTCGGCCGTTGGAATGAGGTACAAATTATCGATGGTAGCATGGTACATTTGCCCTTCTTTATCGGGCAGCTGCCCCGTGCCAAATCCGGAAGCTTCATTAACCACATAGGGTGGCTGTATTTCGGTAAAACCGGCCTTTACATTTTCATCCAAGAAGAAATTAATCAGGGCACGCTGTAAACGGGCTCCTTTTCCTTTGTAAACCGGGAATCCGGCGCCGGTAATCTTTACACCCAACTCAAAATCAATAATGTCAAAATCTTTGGCCAAGTCCCAATGTGGCTTTGCACCGGCGTGCAAGGTAGGTGTTTTACCTCCTTCGCGCACTACTAAATTATCCTCGGCTCCTTTACCAACGGGCACGCTATTGTGAGGTGTATTTGGCAACAGAACCAATAGTTTTTGAAGTTCTTCTTCTAGCTCCGATAACTTTTGAGTAAGCCCTTTTACATCTTCTTTCAATGCGGTGGTTTTATCCTTGGCGGCATCGGCTTCTTTAACTTTTCCATCTTTATAAAGTTGCCCTACTTCCTTTGAATTGGTATTAATTTGAGCCAATATATCGTCTTGTTCTTTTTGGGTACTTTTGCGTTCTTCATCCTTTATAAGGATTTTTTCAATGGTTGCTTTAGCATCGAAACGTTTAACGGCCAACCGATCAATAACTTCCTGAGTATTTTCCTGAATGTATTTAAGTGTAAGCATAGTAATTGGTTTTTGGTAAAAATAAAAAATCTCCTGATAACAAGTATCAGGAGATTGCGAATTTATACTAATTATTTTAGTTATGCTTGTGGAACAATAGAAACATACGATCTATCGTCTTTTTTGCGGGCAAATGCCACTTTTCCATTAATTAGCGCAAACAATGTGTGGTCTCTGCCAATGCCAACATTTTCACCTGGGTGGTGTTTGGTTCCGCGTTGACGTACGATAATATTTCCAGCAGTAGCTTCTTGCCCTCCGAAAATTTTAACTCCCAGTCGTTTACTTTCTGAATCACGACCATTTCGGGAGCTACCCATTCCTTTTTTATGTGCCATCTCTTAAAAATATTTTATATTAAGCGGTAATTTTTTCAATCTCAATTTGTGTGTATTGTTGACGGTGACCATTCATTACCTGATAGGTTTTTCTTCTTTTCTTTTTGAAAACAAGTGTTTTTTCACCTTTAACATGAGCTAACACAGTAGCTGATACTTTTGCTCCCTCAACAACAGGTTGTCCTACATTCACAGTTCCCTCATTGTCAATAAGTAAAACCTTGTCAAATTCAACTTTGGTTCCTTCAACGGCATCCATCAAATTAACATAAATTTTTGCCTTTTCTTCAACCTTAAGTTGTTGTCCTCCTATTTCTACAATCGCGTACATCGGTCCTAATATTATTTGTTTTAAAACTTTCGGACTGCAAAATTAGAAAACTTTAATTGATCTACAAATATTTGCTTTACAAATTTTGCTTGAAAATAAAAAAATGAAATCATATTCAATCAATTAACCCACAATAATAAGTAATTCCGACTACTTTATTGACCAAATTTTGTTCAAATTTTTAGTGTAATGAAGTATCTGTTCTAAAAATGAAATTCTTATTACTAAATAATGGCACAATCGTTTCTAAACATAACAGATATTTATATATTTGTTACCCTTAAATGTGGGATTATCATGGGGAGAGTAAAATTAAAAGTTTTGGGCTTATCATACAGTCAGACACAGTCGGGAGCCTATGCTTTAGTGCTTGCTGAAGAATCCGGCGATCGTAGGATTCCTATTATAATTGGCGGATTTGAAGCTCAAGCTATTGCTATTGAATTGGAAGCATTAAAACCACCACGCCCATTAACACACGATTTGTTTGTGAATTTTGCCATGGCGTTTAAGATTGAGCTTATTGAGGTTACCATTCACCGGTTGGAAGAAGGGATTTTTTATTCAGAATTGTTATGCGATAATGGAGGTTCAAGAATCAAAATTGATGCCCGAACTTCAGATGCAGTGGCTTTAGCCATTCGATTCGGTAGTCCAATTTATACTACCAGTGAAATTCTTGATAAAGCCGGGATTATTCTTCCGGTAGAAGACCGAATTCGAACTGATAAGTCAGAAAAACCGGAATGGCCATCAAAAAAATATCAGAATTATTCATTAACAGAGCTTAAAGAAATGTTGCAAAAAGCTGTAGAGCAGGAAAATTATGAAGACGCATCAAATATTAGGGATGAAATTCATAAAAGAGAAAAATAACCCATTCA
>JAIFNJ010000084.1 GCA_020047835.1 Bacteroidota bacterium | reverse complement strand
TTAGTATAAGTAATTTTTAAAACGGGTTTCTTAACATTTTTAGCCCCTTTTAATATCATCCGGTTCGCTGCTGTGGCATTATTTGGCGAAGTAAAAACCAAACTTAAAGTATTTTTTCGTGCCTGCAGAGTATTAAAAAGCTCTTGGGTAAGTTTAATATAATAGGCATTAGTTGCTGTATCGTATGAAGCCAATCCACTTTGCCCGGTACTCGAATCGTAATAATCAGAAATAGTGTTTTTTGTAAAGTCATCTTCCAGCTTATTTATCCAAAGACTCATGGCTGGAAATGTTTGTTCTTCAATGGTATCGGTATAATCGGCATAAACGGTTAAATATGCTTTATTTATAGCTACATAACCTGAATCGGCCCATCGGTTAAGTCCGGTAATATCAATTCGTGTATCGGAACCATAATTACTTTTAACATAACACAGCTCTTGCTCAAAGGCTTCATTTGGTTCCGTTTGATAAGGAACAATAGTAATTTCGGGTCTGAACGACCGCTGAAATAAATTGCATTTAGTGGTGGCGGAATTAATTAAAAAGGGATAGCTTAACGTATCTTCATCGTTGTGATAAAACATTTGTATAAAAGTAGAGTCGCTATAGCTAAAACTGCAACTTGCACCACCATTAGTTAATGGTTTTGCCATTAAATAGATTCCCCTAAAAACATTTGTATTAAAATTAGGAACGGTATCATAGTATTTGAAGTTGCTGGTATCCATAAGTTTTTGTGCCAGAGCATCCGGTAGTTTAAAACGCATCACCGTAATGGTGTCTTTGGGTGTAAAGGTGTATGTGCCTAAGAATTTGTTGGCATCATAATATTGATTTATGGTAGCATCATTATTTGGCATACTATCAATATTTTCTAACTCTATAGCAGTGTTAAGTTCATATACAGCAAAAGTTTGTGGCGTTGTTTTATCGCCATATGCTGAAACGTATTTCAGATAAAGTATGACGGAGTCAGGTACCGGGTTGGTCCCAAAATCTGGTTTTTCGCCTAATGTAGCTACTTCAGCCATAAAATTATTTTGAAAAACACCGACTCTTTCATCCACTAAGTAACCGAGCATTAAACTGGACTTGTTAATCAATATTAATTCCTCTATTTGGGTAGTGTATGCGCTTATGGTTGATGTGGAGTCGTGGTAAACAAATACCCGGTTGGTATTGCTAATTTCAAGACCCACATCATTTAAATCATCGCTACAGGAAATTATTATGAGGCTTACAAAGAAAAAACCTGCCCATTGGAAGGTTTTTCGTGATAGGAAAGTACTCAAGCTAAAAATAGTTTTAAGGTTTTTACTTGGATAATAATTCATCATAAAATGCCGCGTAGGCATCAATGTAATCATCCGTATTTTTGAATGGGAGTAACGGTTTTTTGCTATCTGAAACATAATTTTCAATGGTTGTATTAATTTGAGGGCTTCCCATTATTAGGCCATCTGAATTATCAACAGCAAGTTTCGTTAAATTTTCAAAACTTGGGGTTGCTAATAGTTCAACGTCTTTTTTGGTTATGCCATCGTATAAAAGTTTAGTTTTAAAGTTTTTATCTAGTTCCTTGTCAAAGCCATCCTCATAAATTGAATAAACCAATTTTGCATCGGAAAAAAGCGGATTATCTTTAAATGACTTTTTAACATAAAGGGGAATTAATGCAGTAAACCAGCCATGGCAATGGATAATATCCGGCGACCAACGCAATTTTTGAACTGTTTCCAACACACCTCTGGCAAAAAATATGGCCCGTTCATCATTGTCCTTATAAAAAGTATCATTTTTATCTTGCAAAACGTATTTTCGCTGAAAATAGTCTTCGTTATCGATAAAATAAACTTGCATGCGTGCCGCTTGAATTGAAGCAACCTTAATTATTAATGGGTGGTCGGTATCGTCAATAATTAGATTCATACCTGAAAGACGGATCACTTCATGCAATTGATTCCTTCGCTCATTTATACTGCCAAATCGGGGCATAAATGTCCTAATTTCTTTGCCTCTTTCTTGAATTCCTTGGGGTAATTCTCTGCCTATCTTTGCAATTTCACTATCAGGCAGGTAGGGGGTAATTTCCTGAGAAATAAACAAGATCTTCTTCTTTTCCATCTATTGTGTGATTATTTTAACCGGGCAAAGGTAGTAAAAATATTGCACAAATTAAATGGAATACTTCTTATGCAATGATATATAAGCCATTAAATAGGATTGCCTTTTTTCATCTTTTTTTTTGAAATGATACATTTTTAAACTTCATTTGCAGGCTAATTGGGCTTTTTTATTGAATGATGCAAGTTTTTTACAAAAAAAATGAGCTGACAGCGTTTATTGAAAAAATAAAAAGTCAGCATAAAATAATAGGATTTGTTCCTACCATGGGTGCATTGCATGTAGGTCATCTTTCATTGATTGAATATTCACAAAAAAGTTGTGATATTACCATAGCCAGTATCTTTGTGAATCCTACTCAATTTAACGATCAGAACGATTTAAAGAACTATCCCAGAAACTTAGCTCAGGATTTTGAAAAACTTGCTCAGTTAAACTGTGATGTTGTTTTTGCTCCCAGTGTAGAGGAAATGTATCCTGAAAAGGATATCCGGGTGTTTACTTTTGATGGAATTGATTCCCTGATGGAGGGAGCGCATCGTCCGGGTCATTTTAATGGAGTAGCCCAAATTGTAAGCAAACTTTTTGAGCTGGTTCAACCCGATAAGGCATTTTTTGGTCAAAAAGATTTTCAGCAAGTGGCAATTATAAAAAAGATGGTGGAAAAAATGAAGTTACCCATTGAAATAATTGCTTGTCCTATAATCAGAGAGTCCGATGGATTGGCCATGAGCTCGCGTAACGTTTTGCTGCTTCCACAACACAGAGCTTTAGCTCCTTTGATTCATAAAACGTTATTGCTTGCGGTTGAAAAAGCTCAAACGCTTCCACTGGAAAAATTAAAAACCTGGGTGGTTGAGCAGATTAATAGCTCTGAGTACTTAAAGGTAGAGTATTTCGATATTGTCGATGAAAACAGGTTAACTTCATTAAAAAGTTTGCAGCACGGGAAAAAGCAGGTTGGTTGCATCGCTGTTTGGGCTGGTAATGTGCGGTTAATAGATAATATCGTTTTTAATTTGTAATTTTGCGACATAATATATTTGCACAATGAATATTGAAGTAATCAAATCGAAGATTCATAAAGTAAGGGTAACTGAAGCAAATCTGCATTATGTTGGTAGTGTTACCATTGATGAGGATCTTATGGATGCTGCAAACCTAATTGTGCATGAAAAAGTTCAGGTTGTAAACATTAATAATGGAGAACGATTTGAAACTTATGTTATTAAAGGAGAACGGGGTTCAGGTTCTATTTGTTTGAACGGCCCTGCAGCCCGTAAAGTGATAGTTGGCGATATTGTAATTATTATGTCGTATGCCAGCATGGATTTTGAAGAAGCAAAATTATTTAAACCAAGATTCATTTTTCCCGATTCAGCCACAAATTCTATCGTTTAATTAACGGATTATGAAAACCATTGAAAAACTGGAATTAAAGCAAATAAGGCCGGATCAGTTAGACCGGCTTCTTTCGTTTTGGCGTTTTAAAAAAGAAAAAGTTGTGTTTACCAATGGATGCTTTGATGTGCTTCATTTGGGACATGTTAAATACTTAGCTGCTGCCGCCGATTTGGGTACAAAACTTATTATCGGACTAAATTCCGACCATTCGGTAACCCGTTTGAAAGGAACCGGCAGGCCAATAAACAACGAAATGGCGCGTTCTTTGGTTCTAGCTTCCTTTTCCTTTGTTGATGGGGTTGTAATTTTCGATGAAGATACTCCTTACAACCTAATTAGTATGGTTCAACCCGATGTGTTGGTTAAGGGTGGGGACTATAAGCCCGAAGAAATAGTGGGATATGATATAGTAACAAAAAAAGGAGGTATAGTGGAAACCATTACTTTTGTAGACGGGTTTTCTTCGACCGCCATCATAAAAAAAAGTGGATTAGCGTAATTTTTTTTTGACCCTTAATTTAAATTCGTAATTTTACCTTCAATCAGTTGTAAACTACAGGTTTATTAGTACATAAAATGAAAAAGACACCTTTTATTACCTTTTCTCTTCTATTAATTGCCCTGCTTTTTAGTTGCCGGGGAAGTCAACAAGATAAGCTAGTTGGCGATTGGGAGCGAATTCCATTTACGGAACCAACCGAAGTTAAAAACTACTGGCGATTCTATTCCGGTGATGCGATAGAGATATTTACATTAGATAATGATGTTCTTGTAGGTGATACCCTAAAATACACCTATTCTATTGATGGAAAGACATTTTCTATTTTTGGTGATGGCGGATATGATGCTGCTGCTGGAGATATAAGGGGAAAGTATTGGGTTGATGAATTGAACGATAGCTATTTAAAGTTAACAAAAACAGATCACCCGGTGGATCCATCCGGTAATAATTGGGGTGATTCTGTTGAAGTATATGCCTATTTAAGGATTGAATTGGCAAAACGTTAATAGTTATGGCTAAAGCCAAGGCTATTTATGTATGTCAAAATTGTGGGGCGAATTCTTCAAAATGGATCGGCCGTTGTCCTTCGTGTAACGAATGGAACACGTACAGTGAAGAAGTTGTATTGGTGTCAACAAAAAGCCCAGCTCTTACCAGTAGTTTTGCCACAGGGAACAAACCCATTCTTTTAAATGAAATAAAGGAATCAGGCAGTAAGAGAATTTCAACCTCAAGCAAAGAATTTGATAGAGTATTGGGAGGTGGATTGGTTCCTGGTGCTGTGGTCTTAATTGGTGGCGAACCCGGTATTGGTAAGTCCACCTTGTTGCTTCAAATTGCTCAACAGTTTAGCGGAAAAACGTTGTATGTTTCCGGCGAGGAAAGCGCAGAGCAAATAAAAATGCGCGCTGACAGGCTGGGATCAACAAAAAGCAAGGTTTATTTTTTAGCTGAGGTACTTACTGAAGCCGTTATCAATCAATCAAAGCAAATTGGACCGGATCTGCTCATTATCGATTCTATTCAAACCCTTCGAACGGAGCAAGTAGAATCATCGCCTGGAACGGTAACACAAATACGCGAAAGTGCCACCCAGTTGCTGCATTATGCAAAAGAAACGAATTTACCCATTATTCTGGTTGGGCATATAACTAAAGACGGGTCGTTGGCCGGACCTAAAGT
>JAIFNJ010000208.1 GCA_020047835.1 Bacteroidota bacterium | reverse complement strand
TTTAGTAACTGTTTTCCCAATTGAAGTTGAGGGTTTGAAACTTAATGTATGCAGGCTTATTAGTAGTGTTAATGCAAAAACGAAACGGTTCTATTGACTACTTTACTATTTGAATTATTGAATAAACTTCCAAAGTGAAAACCAAACTGGGATGGTAAAAAGGCAAAGTACATAGGTTATGAACATGATATATCCAATATTCTGGGAATCGCCGCCGTATTTTCTTACCTGAATTACTAAACTTGATGCCGGTGCAACTGCAGCTTCAATTACTAATAAATCAGCTAATAGCGGGTTGTTTGCCAAAAGTTGGGTGTATTTTAGAAATACAATGGTAATCAAAGGGAGGATGAATAGTTTGGTTGCTGTAACCTTGAATATATCGGAAATTGGAGGAAATTTACGTAATGAAATGGATCCAATGGTTGCACCAAGAACCAAGGTCGCTGCAGGAACAGCTGCATCGGCAATAAAATCAATTGGCTCCAAAATAATTGATGGTATAAATTTATGCAATCCTGCGAGTACTAAAATTACTGCCAATACAATGGCTACAAACGGTGGAGTGAAAAATTGTTTTAGGTCAAAATTGGTAGAAGTTTTATCGGTAATCAAATATTTACCGATGCTCCATAGTGCGGGATTGACTCCCAATACAAATAAAAAAGTATAGGTGGCAAAGGAGTCGAATTGGTTTGGAAATGCCAACTGTCCAATGGGTAACACCATATAATTGGCGTTCATAAAGGCCGCCAAAGCAATATATTTCTTGCTTTGTGCTATTTTGTTGTAATAAAACAATCCCGAAATTAATAATCCCATTCCAATCATCACTAAGGCTATAAGGGGTAATAGCCACCAATACGGTGATGTTTCGGGTTTAAAATATTGGATTATCTTGGAAAATGAAAGGCAAGGCAAAAGAATGAGTACCACAATATGAGATAGCCCTTCAATATGGCTGTGAGTAATAATGTTCCTTCGAAATAAAAGACCGCTAATAAGTGCCACCATTAAAATAACAAAAACGGCTTTGAATACAGGAAAAAAATAGATGCCTAAACTCATGGTGATCACTTATAATCAATATTAATACAATGTTTTAGACTGCTGGAGCGGGTTTAGCAAAAAAACTGAAATTAACACTGCCATAGTTTTTTTTGTTACGAAAATAAGGATGTTCATCAAAATGGTTCCCTTTGGAATGTTCCAAAATAAACAGTCCATTTTCGGTTAATAAATCCATGCCCTTGATGCCCACCAAAATGGCCGAGCTGCGCGCTGCGCTCGGAATGGAGAACCCCATGACCGCGTTTCCTATTTTTAATTCATCAACCGTTTTTTTAATAAAAGCATAATGATGAAAATTAAGCTCTACACATGTAACCGAAGGGCATTCGCGCGATGCAAATTCTAAACTGATGCTCCCTGTTCCACCAAATAAATCAAGCACTTCAACGGAATCAATATCGTAAAGGTTTTCAATTATATTGAAAAGGCTTTCTTTAGCCATATCGGTAGTTGGGCGTGCTGTAAAGTTTTTAGGAGGAAAAAACATCTTCTTTTTGAATTTGCCACTGATTATCCGCATTGGTATAAGTTTATCATATTAGTAAAATAATGGTCAGGAATATCCTGAAATCCATAACTATATTCAAAGTGAGATGGTTTATTTAAGTAATCAATTTGCTTTATAAACTTTTTTAGTACCTCAATTTTAGCATCGTCTTTTTTAATTAACCCTGAAATACTTAGTGGAACATTTAGCGGTGATAGCTGGAGTTGGTCAAACGAATTGAGAATAAAATATTGAAAGTCGGTAATTGATTGAATAGCAAATGAATTAAATATTTTAAGTGTTGTTTTATCTAAAATGGCAAAGTCGATAAAATCAGGATAACAATTTAAATAGGCTTGAACGTTTGTATTTGTAAGTTTATTTTTAAGTAGAATTTCTTCAATCATAGGACATGATTGATGATACAGTCGGATGGAAGGATAATAGTTTTCAAAAACGGATTTTATGTTTTCGGGGATAGAATATACAACATAGGATGAATTACCATAAATAAAATTACGGCTCATCACTTCATGAAGTCCTAATTTGTGATTAAAGTCAAATAGTTTTCTTTCTTCCACTTGATTATAGAGAGGGGAAGGGATGAAGGTATATCGAGGAGTTACAAAAATCAGTTTTACGTGCTGATAGGGGAGTTTTAACCATTTATTATCGTTAATTAGGTTCTCAATTTCAGATGCAAGGATCTTAAATGAGTTAATTTTTGAATATTGATTATTCCCAAAAGCAATATATTTATTTCTTTCACGGTCGAGAATACAAAATGAAAATCCCTTCAGGTACACCTGAAGGGATAAATGATAATTTGAAATATTTTTTAAATCGAATGACTTATCTATGAAACTAATGTTGTCGATCAAGATTTTGTTTTTTAATATTATTCCCAATTACCGGCTGCATTATTGGCTTCAATAAGTGAACCAACTTTTAATCCAGGATATTCTAACCCATCATTAAGGTTAATAATCATTTGTTTATCCATTCCCTCTAAAATATATTTGCTGGGAGCTTTCGCTTCAAAAACTTTTACTTTTAATTTGGAACCAGTAGTAACCTCACCTGCAGCTAAATTAAATTGCTTTCCTTTTGAAAATGGAATGTAGCGCAAGGAATCAATTGGATATTTTTCAACAAAAATTGAATCTAAAACATTTACCCTTATGGTATCCCGTTTAATCATCCCTTTTGCAATAGCTTCTTTCTCTGTAATTTTACCAAGAAAGTCTTCATCAATTTCACCAATCTTTTTAATGATAACCAAAGAATCGAATTTTACGAAATTGATTAAGGTATCAAAGCTACCCGTAAATCTGCCATATACATCTTTATAGGCTAATTCAGCTGTACGAATATCTTTCAAATTCTGAATAACTACATCATATCTATATGTTTGTTCCTTTTTAAACCGAATGGGTTTAGCAATACTTTCAACCAATAAATAGGATAATACTACAATCAAAATCCCTAGAACAATCTGAATAACAGTTTTCATTATATTTTATTTTAGTTAAGTTTATTAAACTACTGAATGACTAATTTACTTTGGAACTATTGTTTTTAATTTGAAATACTTGGTATTGATCTATTTAAATTAAAATTCCATAAAAACTTCAAAACAATTTTTAATAAGTTTGGATGCAAATTTAAAAATATTTTTAGTTAAGCAATTCCGGAATTGCATTTTTCCTAATAAAATGATAAAAAATCATATATCTGATTTACTTAAAAAAAATTTGGGATACGAACCGACGACGGATCAACAATTGCTATTTGATCAATTGGCTGATTTTATTTGGGATTATTCTGATTTGAAAGCCGCTCATGATAAAGTTTTTATAGTGAAAGGATATGCAGGAACAGGCAAAACATCGGTAGTAAGTGCTTTGGTTAAAAGCTTACCTGATATGCAATTAAAATCGGTATTATTAGCCCCAACAGGAAGGGCAGCTAAAGTATTGTCAAGTTATTCAGGCAAAGGGGCGTCAACTATACATAAAAAAATATATCGACAGAAATCTCAAAAAGATGGATTTTCAGAATTTAAGCTGGATAAAAATCTACATCGAAAAACATTATTTATAGTAGATGAGTCATCGATGATATCAAATGAATCGCGCGAAAATTCTGTTTTTGGTTCTGGAAAAGTACTTGATGATTTATTAGAGTATGTATATAGTGGTTCCGATTGTAAGTTAATTCTGGTGGGAGACACTGCCCAATTGCCGCCGGTTGGTTTATCAGTAAGTCCGGCGCTGGAATCTGCCACAATTGACCAAATGGGATTTGTTGTTACTGATTTTGAGCTGAAACAAGTTGTCAGGCAATCAAAAGATTCCGGTATTTTGTACAATGCTACATTAATTCGAAACATAATCACTGCCAATAGTTCAGGTTATCCTGAACTAAAGATGTTAGGTTTTCCGGATATCCGAAGAATTACCGGTGGCGATTTAATTGAAGAATTGGATAATTGCTATCAAAAATTTGGGTTGGATCAAACCATTGTTATATGTCGTTCAAATAAAAGAGCCAATCGTTTTAATGAAGGAATTCGGAAATCAATTCTTTGGAGAGAAGAAGAACTTTCAGTAGGCGACTATTTGATGGTGGTGAAAAATAATTACTATTGGTTGAAGGCAGACGATTTGGAGAAGACTGAATTTATTGCCAATGGTGACATTGCCGAAGTTACCAGAGTTGGAAAGTATAAAGAATTATATGGGTTTCGGTTTGCTGATGTTTCACTTCGGTTTTTTGATTATGATAATTTGGAAATTGATGCACAGGTGATGGTTGATACCTTAATATCTGAAACGGCATCACTTTCCAGTGATGAAAATCAGCGGTTATTTTACTCCGTTTTGGAGGATTATGCCGAGTTGACTACCAAGAAAGAAAAAATAAAAAAAGTAAAAGAAAACCCATATTTTAATGCGTTACAAATAAAGTTTAGCTATGCAGTGACCTGCCACAAGGCACAAGGAGGTCAATGGAAAGCTGTGTTTTTAGATCAAGGATGGTTCACCGAAGAAATGTTAACTACCGAATATTTACGATGGTTGTACACAGCTTTTACCCGACCATTAGAACGATTGTATCTGGTAAATTTTAAAGACGATTTTTTTGTTGAGTAGGGGGAAATGTGAATCCAAGTTACAAGATCACCAAATTAGCGCTACATTTTTTGTTAATGAAGCGTTAAGAGAGTTAGATACCTTAAGCAGAATTCGTATTTTAGCCTTATGAGAGTAAAACAGATTCGGCATACTATTATAATTGGAGTAATTGCTTTAATTGGTATTGTTAGTATTCAGGTTTATTGGCTTTTTACAACCTGGAACATGCAGCAGGAAAGGCTGGATGAGAATATTTGGTTAGCCTTAAAAAAGGTTTCTGCTGAGATTAACGTATTACACGATTGCCTTCCTAATGATTTGAACCCAGTACAGAAATTGAGCGAAACCTGCTATTTAGTTGATGTTGGTTGTGAATACAATCAGGGAAATCTGGAGTATTTGGTACATACTAATTTCAATAAAGTTGACCTGAACATTGAACATGAAATTGCAATTTATGACTGCAATTTGAATAAAATGGTTTATTTAGGACGTTTTTCGGATTCTGGTGATATAATAGATGAACCGTTGAATCCTAGTTTCTGTATAAATGCAAATCAAAAGGATATTGTTTATTTCTTTTGCATCAATATTTCTGGTAGGAATTCCTATCTCTTCCAAAAAATGATTCTCTGGTTGGTCCTTTCTTGTATTGTCTTCTTAGTATTATTGTTTTTCACCTTTACTATTTTCTCATTTTTCAAGCAAAAACAGCTGGCTGAATTACAAAAGGACTTCATCAATAACATGACTCATGAATTTAAAACTCCCATATCATCGATACAAATTGCCAGCGATGTATTGCTTGGCTTCGAGAGTGAAAGCCTACCTGCCCGATTCACCAATTATGCCCGGTTAATTAAACAGGAAAACTCCAGATTGAACCTGCTGGTGGAAAATGTGCTTAGGGCAGCAAGAATTGAAAAAGATCAAGCGCTCATGAATCCTCAGCGGATTGATCTGCATCAATTGATTGACGAGGTATTTGCTGAAGGGCTTCTAAAAAGTCAACCAATTGAAGTGGAATTTACCTCAAAGTTGTTAGCTGAAAAATTCATAATAAAAGCCGATAAATTGCACCTAACCAATATTTTATTTAATTTAACCGACAATGCCATTAAATACAATGCCACTTTGCCAGTTCAAATTAATATTGAAACCAAAAACATAGGAAATTACTTGATTCTTTCTTATTCCGATAACGGCATCGGCATTCCTGAGAAATTCCAAAAAAAGGTGTTTAATAAATTTTTCAGGGTTCCAACAGGAAATATTCATGATGTAAAAGGTTTTGGACTTGGATTATACTATGTAAAGCAAGTTTGCGATGCTCACAAATGGAAAATTAGTTGTGAAAATAAGTTGCCAATAGGAGTAAAATTTGTTTTGAAAATCCCAACCAAAGAATAGTTCCCATAAATGATACAGAAAACCATACTATATGTGGAAGACGATAAAACGTTATCGTTTCTTACAAAAGACAATTTGGAACAGATGGGTTTTAAAGTAATTCATTTCGAAAATGGTTTGTTGGCTTTGCAGCAGTTTACTTCCTATAAATTTGATATATGCCTTATTGATGTGATGCTTCCGAAAATGGATGGCTTTGAATTGGTGAAACAGATACGGGCCATTAACCAGGAAATTCCCATATTATTTCTGTCAGCCCGTTCAGGAATTGATGATAGAATTATGGGTCTGACTCTTGGTGGTGACGATTACCTGACTAAACCATATAGCATGGAAGAGCTGCGGTTGAAGCTTGATGTATTTTT
>JAIFNJ010000074.1 GCA_020047835.1 Bacteroidota bacterium | reverse complement strand
ATGGAGCCTAAAGAATATCGTTTGGATGAGATTACCGTGTCAACAAATCCGGTAGGCCGTTTTCTTGAATCAACCTTAAATAATTTGGCAAAAATTGATATAGGGAAAATGCAGCAATTACCCGGGCTTTTCGGTGAAAACGATGCCCTTCGAAACCTATCAATTCTTCCGGGAATACAAATTAATGAATTATCTACCAGTAGCATTAATGTTAGGGGAGGCGGTCCGGATCAGACGGTATTTTTAATGGATGAAGCCAATTTGTACAATGCATCTCATTTTGGGGGTTTCTTTTCCGTTTTTAATCCGGATATGGTTAATAATATTACCTTATTTAAAAACGAGATACCGGTAAGCGAAGGAGGTGCTTTATCTTCGCTAATTGATGTTAGGTTACGAGAAGGAAATAATCAGCAATGGCAGGTTTCAGGAGGAATTGGTATCATCTCAGCTAGAGGTTCGGTGGAAGGACCATTAAAAAAGAATGAGAGTTCCATGATTTTTGCTTTTCGCAGAACCTATGTCGATAGAGTAGCTTCCTTATTTTCAAATGACCCGGATATTAAACAGATGAAGTTTTATTTTTATGATGCCAATTTAAAGTTAAATGTAAAGTTGAATCCTAAAAACAGACTGTTTCTTTCCGGATATTCCGGTTCTGATTCTTTTGATCAGTATCAAAGCACCTTACGTACAAATCACTTGGGTTCAGTGCGTTGGAATCATTTGTTTGGAACCAATGTATTTTCTAATATTTCATTTATTGTAAGCCAAAATATAATGAGTCAAGGAACTCAAGAAGGTAAAGAATTGTTGTATTGGCGTTCATCGGCTAATAACGTAAAACTTAAAACTGAAATTACGCACAATTATTCCGAGGTAATCAAAAGTACTTTTGGATTTACCTCAAACCTTTACAATATTTATCCGTTCTCATTAATAACTGAAACGGAAGAATTAATTTATGCCCGCTATGAATCGTCCTTAGAGCAAATGCTTTTAAATAGTTTCTACTATTCGCTTCAAATTTCATTGGATAATAAGTTTAGTATCGATGCCGGGCTGCGGTTAAATCATTTATTTACCGATCCATTTTCCGATTCGCTAGTTGGTATTAAATCATGGTTAATTGAGCCCCAACTTCGCTTTAATATTGCAATGAGCGATAAAACAACCTTAAAAGCAAGTTATGGACGTCAAATTCAACCGTTGCATCAACTCCCACTAAGTGCTGTAGGTGTAAGCACCAATCGATGGATGATTGCCAATGAGTCGTTTCCCCCACAAATAAGTGATAATATTTCGTTTGGAATTCATCATGCGTTGAATGATCGGATGAGTTTATTGGCAGAAACTTATTTTAGGACGATGCAAAATTTAATTGAAAACATGCAGGATCGAAGGATTCTATACACAGAAAACCCAGAGGCTTTTTTGTATAAGTCAAATGCCACAGTTACTGGTTTAGAGTTGTTATTCTCTTATAATTTTACGAAGCTGCGTGGTATGATTTCTTACGATTATTGTCATCCATTATGGAAAACAGAAGGACTCAACAACAATCAGGTATATCCAGCCAGTCATACTAGGGAACACACCTTTAATATTGCTGGTGTTTATTATTTTAATGAACGAACCTCACTTTCGGCTACGTGGGTTTTTGCATCCGGAATTCCATATACTGCAGCGGTGGGAAAGTATCAGGTTGATGATAAAACCTACTTGCAATTCGATGAGAATCATATAAATTCTAAAAATCTACCGCCCTATCACCGGCTCGATGTTAGCTTTGATGTAGCATCAAAGAAGAATGAAAGCAGGCGTTGGAAGAGTTATTGGAATTTTGCTATTTACAATATTTATTTCAAAAAAAATGCACTTGGAATTGCTTACTATATTCCTTCCAATGAAGGAAATACTAACATACAGGTTTTAAATCCGAGCTATTTTTATTTATATCAATTTGTACCGTCTATATCCTATCGTTTTAAGTTTTAATGATGAATAAATATTTGATTTTTGGAGTTGTTTTGATACTGTTTTTATCGGGATGCTATGAACCCCTTAAAGGAGATTTATTTGATGAATATTCAAAATCGGTGGTTATTGAAGCCAAACTAACAAGTCAGGAACCACCTTATTTTATTTATGTTTCATACACGGCCCCACCCGATGGAGTTTTAGACTTTATTCCAGTTAACGATGCCATAGCAACCATTTCCAATGATACGGGTGAAAAGGTATCTGCAGAATTTGTTGAAGCGGGTAAATACAGTCTATCAAATTGGACGGTTCAACCTTCGAACTGGTATCATCTAAGAGTCACTGTTGAAGGAAAAGTTTATACGGCTGATGAACTGATGCCTTTCTTTCCAATAATTGATTCTTTTCAAGCAAATTACCGCCTTAATTTTGTTGATGGCAGTGGATACTATTTTAAGCTGTTTATAAAAACAAAAACTGATACCATTCAATATTATCGGGCCGAAGTTTGGGAAAATGGTCTTTTATATAATGGTTATTCTGATTTATTAGTTTTTGATGATTCCTATACAACCGGTCAATTTGCATGGACCGCACCGTATGCATTTACGTTTGGCGATTCAGTTACTATTAAATTGCACGGAATAACAGAAAATATGTATAAATACTATTATGGATTAAATCGGCAAACCACCAATAATTTTAGTAATATTCAACCACCATTGCTAAATCCTCCCAGTAATATAAATAAAAAACCGATGGGATATTTTCAGGTTTCATCGGTTACCAGCATTGACTCTGTTTTGTCAGAAAAAATTCAATGAAAATTGCAATTAATGATTTTTAGAGTATTAGTTTGTAAACATTATCAGCCTTTACTTCAAATTTTTTCGTTCAATGAATTATGATTTTTACTTTGGTGTATTGTTTTGTAAATTTAAAGCATCATTAAATAGATACCGAATGAAAGCAACAGCAATTGCAATACTTATATTTATTTCGAATGTATTGGTTGGTCAGAAAATGTTTGAAAGTCAATCAACTATTTGTCCTTTAAAATTTGTGATGGAAGATTCGGAGGTATTAATCAATTATGAACCAAACGATTCAGTTATGGTGGTTGATTTTTTAAATGGATTGGAAGCCAAAGAAGTAAAGAAATTTAAAGGGGTAATTATGATGCAAGTTATGGTTGACACCATAGGCAGGATTTGTTGTGTAAGCTTTACCAATAAATCGAATTTAACCGATAAAAAACTGAATATTCCAGTTAGGCTTCAAGCAATGTCAGGCTGGAAAAGAGAGGCTGGGATTATGGAAAACGAAAATATTTGTGCTTTGGTAAACATACTATTTAACGACAATGACATTACTGTTTCCAGAATAGGATACAATAGGAACAGCGGTAAAAAACAATTAACCTATAGCAGTTTTAAAAGAAAAAATGAAGAGGTTAATCTGGATTCATTACCTAAGTAAACCCATTGATTCAGTGAAAGATGAATAATACAAATTAATGGTTATTTGGAAGTATTTATAATAAATAGAACGGATGCAATTACCCCTAGCTTTTAAAACAAGAATGCAGAATCAGTTGGGACAAAACTTTGATAAGTTCCAAGCCTCGTTGGAAGGAGTTCCGCCGGTTAGCATCCGGATTAATCCCAGAAAAGTAGCACCAATTATATATGAGCGAAAACAAGTTGTTTGGGAGCCGTTGGCTTTTTATTTGAATGAGCGGCCCATTTTCACCTTAGACCCTCAATTTCACGCGGGTGCTTATTATGTGCAGGAGGCAAGCAGTATGTTTGTGGGCTATGTGTTCAAGCAACTATTTAAAAAGAACACACCACTCAAAATTCTTGATTTATGCGGCGCACCCGGTGGAAAAAGCACCCACATTGCATCTTTAATGAATGATTCCAGTTTTTTAGTATCAAACGAAGTTATAAAAACAAGAACGGCGGTTTTGACTGAAAACCTGATAAAATTAGGGAATCCCAATTTAGTGGTTACGCAAAACGATCCGAAAGACTTTCAGAAGCTCCCTGGTTTCTTTGATTTAATACTTGTGGATGCTCCTTGTTCCGGCGAAGGGCTTTTCCGGCGCGATGAATCGGCTATGGATGAGTGGTCGGTTGATAATGCTGCTATTTGCTCTCAAAGGCAGCAGCGGATATTAGCGGATGTTTGGGAAGCATTGGCACCAGGCGGATATTTAATTTACAGTACTTGTACCTATAATCCCGATGAAAACGAAAGAAATTTATCCTGGATAACCGATCAATTTGATGCGGTAAACGTTCCAATTATAATCCCTGATGAATGGGGAATTAGCAAAATTAACTACCAAAATATAGAAGCATACCAGTTTTTTCCACACAATATTGAGGGGGAAGGTTTTTTTATTGGGGTGTTGCAAAAAAAAGGATTGGAACAACCGCTGAAGAATAGAACGAAAAAGAAATTTAATACTCCCGGTAAAGAATTAGAAGCAATAGTAACAAGGTGGTTGGTTCAACCGGAATATTTTAAATTTATTGAATTGAACCAAACCATACGGGCCATTCCAAGTCCATTGCAACCATGGATTGAGTTATTAAGCGAGCAGCTGCGGATTGTTCACTCCGGCATTTTAATAGCCGAAATTAAAGGAAAAAAGTTAATCCCTCAGCACGATTTATCCATGTCGTGGTTTTTAAATAAAGGTCAATTTCCGCTGATTTTGCTCGACGACTACGAAGCCCTGCTTTATTTAAAAAAGGAGAATGTACATTCCGATCAAGGGGTAAGAGGATTCAATATAATGATGCATGATAAATTGCCTTTGGGATTTGTTAACCACTTGGGTAACCGGTCGAATAACAATTACCCGGTGAATTGGCGTATACGGATGAATCTTCCTGTAAAAGAAGCTTTTGTACCACACGTAATAGTGAAAAATCAAGAAATATAACTAAGCACCAATTTAAAGTTATCAACTACTTCATTGAAAGCTAATTCAATTTCATTCTCATTTTTTGCTTGTATCAGCTTCATAATTTCATTCGAAATTACTTTTTTTGTTTGGTCAAGGGCTATGTCTTTATTGGGGATGGGATGTTTATCGCCGAGTAGTACCTTTGCTTCATAAACCAAATGGATAATCCGCTGTACGTTTTTGTAGGTGAATTCCATTTGAAGCACTTCTTGTTTTATTTTTCTAAGTTCCGATAAGTTTTCCATAACATTATGTTGTTGTCTTATT
>JAIFNJ010000178.1 GCA_020047835.1 Bacteroidota bacterium | reverse complement strand
CATCGACATCCATGGTTTTTTAGTATCTTGCTGCTAATTAATCCATAGGGTTTAATCACACCAAACAAACTTGATTAGCAATGAAACAAGAAGATTTTTATGTAAAAACCTTGGGAAGCAACAATGTAAAATCACCCTTACTGCAAACCCCGCGTGCCGACAGTCCTACCTATCGGTTCATCACAGAAACTGACCGGATACTTTACGACAATTCATTGGATGGGCACAAAAAATGTAAAGAAACTGGTGAAGAACCCATTTCATTCGAAAAAGCAGGGCCTCACGACAATTTGTTTTTTGAACCAGCCAAAACCAAAGTAGGCATTGTTACATGTGGCGGATTATGTCCGGGACTTAATAACGTGATACGCAGTTTAGTAAATCAATTAAATTACCGATATGGAATTAGTCGCATTTTAGGGTTTCAATATGGATATGAAGGAATGATTTCAAAATACAACCACTCGGTGGTTGAATTAACTCCTAAAATGGTGGATACCATCCATCTTTTTGGAGGAACTATATTAGGGTCATCGCGCGGCGATCAGGATGTTAGCCAAATGGTGGATACACTGGAAATTATGAATATTAACATCTTATTTTGTATCGGTGGTGATGGAACATTGAGAGGTGCACATGCTATTCATGAGGAAATTGAAAAGAGAAAATTAAAAATATCGGTTGCCGGAATTCCAAAAACCATTGATAACGATATAAATCTGATTGAAAAAAGCTTTGGATTTGAAACCGCCTTTACCATAGCCAACGACTTCATTCGCTTTGCACACAATGAGGCGCAAGGCGCTTACAATGGCATTGCTTTGCTAAAATTAATGGGCCGCGATTCCGGTTTTATTGCCGCCTATGCCACGCTTTCCATTCAGGAGGTAAATTATGTATTGATACCTGAAATGAAATTTGATTTGTATGGTCCTTATGGGTTTTTAAAATCGTTGCAAAAACGTCTGGAGGAAAGGCATCATGCTGTAATAGTTGTCGCTGAAGGGGCCGGACAACATTTTTTTGATGAAGAAACGTTGAAAAAAGATGCATCAGGTAATATTAAAAATAAAGACATTGGGATGTATTTAAAAGAGAAGATAAATGAAGAATTTAAAGCCAAAGATTTATCTTTTTCGTTAAAATATATCGACCCGAGTTATATTATTCGCAGCGCCCCGGCCAATGCTAACGATAGTAAATTCTGTAGTTTGTTGGCTCAAAATGCGGTGCACGCAGCCATGGCCGGCAGAACCGATTTTGTTGTTGGCAACTGGAGTGACCAATTTACCGTTTTGCCCATTCCAGCAACTATAACCAAGCGTAAAAAAATTGACCCAAATGGTGAATTATGGTGGAATATTATGGAAGCCACCGGTCAACCAAGCCGGATGGTTAATCCAGAAGGTTTTGAAAGCATAAAAAAAGAGTAAAAAAAAACAGGAGCTCAAACTCCTGTTTTTTTTTACAACTGTTTTAGTGTTTGAAAAATTCAATTCAAGATTTCTTTCAGCCCTACAGACTGATTTGATATTTTGATATATCACTTTGGGTGTTGCCCAAGGCTTTTCTGTATGAGGATTGCAGCCTCAACAGATTCATTTCTGAAAACAACCGTAATAAAAAAAGACTTAACTAAAATTTAAAACTATTCCTTTATAAACCGTTCCACAAAGCATCGATCCCCTTTTTTGATTTTGATGCAATATATCCCGGAATTAAGCATACTAATATTCAATTCGTTACTATTCGAAGGCAACTCATTAGAATAAACGGTAGCCCCCATTGAATTTACAATTTCAATCTTGCTGTTCAACCATCCATCATCCTGTACCCTAATATTTAGGATGTATTTTACCGGATTGGGATAACATGTGAATGCCTTAGCACTTGAAGACTCATTAATACCAACATATAACTTCGTATTAAACCAGTTCAGGTTGAATTCCCCTTGCTTCACATACAACCTCAAGGTATGTTCCCCTTCCGATAATGGCAAAGTTATCGACTGGGTAGTCCAGGTTTGCCAACCTCCGGTATTGGTAAATGTGATAGTTCCTAATGATTCAACCGCAGCTCCATCGGCCAGTTGAACGGTTAACTGACGGCTTGCGGAAGTACAAGCTACGCGGAAATCAAATTGATAGGTTCCTGATGCCTTGACAAAAACCAAATAATCAAGGTAATCGCCATTGGCTGCATAACTGGTATTTTGTCCACCTCCAGTATCGGTACATTTTTCTAATTCCAATCCATGATTAAAGTCAAAATTCTCGGCTTGAATTTTACCGGGAATTAAATGCCGGATTGGTAACTTATTTGATACCACTTTGTTTGAGAATGGAACCAGGTTTTGCGACCCTGATTTTACTGAAGTTCCATTATAGGACAATTTAATACTGTTATTGAATGAAAGCTTTGATGCCGGTTTTAGAACCAATATCTTGGATGAAACCTTCTTACTAATTTCAAGTATGCTAACTGGTTCCAAATCAACTGATAATGTAAAATCTGATACTGAAATTTCGGCATCTGGAGTTGTAGTTTCCTTGTTCAGATTTACATAAATTTCATCCCCAGTGGTGGAAGTTTCAGCCGATAAAAATACAAAATCAACAGAGTCAACCGATGTGGGGTTTTTAATTGTAAAATAATTCAAATTTGATCCGCCCTGATCGAAAACTACTTTAATTTTATTTAAACCTGCAGGAATAAGCAACCCATTAAAAGTAGCTGTTTTCCATGTTTGCCATCCTCCTGTTCCGGGTAGTGTGATGGTACCCGAAATGTCCACATTATTTACCTCAAAATGAATTTTTGAACCACTACTTCCTGAAGCATGGCGCACTTCCAATTGATAACCTGCGGTGGAATCAACCAAAACGGTGTATTGCATCCATTCTCCGGTAGCTGTCCAACCCACGTTGTATCCATTTGAATTTTCCGAATCATTATTTTGCTCTATATCAACCCCGTCGTTACGGTAGGCATAACCCGTATTCCAGGCAGTAAAAACATCGGTACTTCCTTGGTAATTGGCTGTATCGGTATCGAAATAAGCCATGTTGTTTCTACCTAAATCGTAATCAGTAAAAAATATGGGTTCACCCGCAACATATGTTTTGAATGGAAGCACTTCCTTGGAATTTGGTTGCCGCATCATGGCATCAATCACATCGCGCTGTATGGTACAGTTTTCAAATTTTTGGTTTTTGGCAAAGGTTAGTACTGCTTGAAAAGCTGCATCAACCGTAGGTTTTGTAGCATTTCCTTTCCAATATTCAATCAGGTTTAAGTAATCGGCATTAGCTGTCGATTTTAAAACGTTATTAATGCCCGGCTTTTTTATGGGCCACCAGCTCCAACCAATGTGCTTGCTTTCAGCCAGCGATATGAGCTCGGTAAACCATGTGTTGGAATTCTCGCCCGATTCGCCCAACCAAATAGGCACATTGCGTTGATTGCGTAGGTTTATCATCCAGTCCAATGAATTGGCATTGTTATAGGACCAGTATTTGTGAAAGCTCAATACCAAATTATCATCCCAAAGGGTGGGTAACCCCGCATAATCGTTGGCAAACCAGTTTCCTTCCAAAATAAGCATGTGGTTTGTATCCACTTCGCGTATTGAAGTTGTTAACCGTTTAAAAAGGTTCCATAAAGGAGCATTGTTGGCTTCGGTAAAAGTCCAATTGGTTTCGTTAATTAAATCGTAACCACCAACATAGGGCTCGTTGGCGCACCGTTCGGCAATTTTGCGCCATAGTGCAACCAATTTATCCCGGTTAGCCTGACTTTCCCACAGCGATGGTTTTGAAGGATCGTAATCGGAAATATTGGATTCCTTACCTTGTCCACCGGGGGTTCCGTGCATATCTAAAATAAGATACATTTCGTTTGCGGTACACCAACTGATTAAGGAATCAAGCAATTCGAATCCTTTAGGCAGCCAGGTGATTTCACCTGCCACCGGTTCCTGTTCAATGGGTGGGGTAAACCACAAATAATGCAAGGCGGGACGGATGCTGTTGAATCCCCAGGCTTTTAATGAATCAATATCGGTTTTTGTCATGTGGTTGTCGAGCCAAACGGTATAAAAACTATCTGTTAACGCTACACCAATAGTGGCCTCCAATTTTTTACGGAATTCGTGTTGCGTTCCGGCAACCCCTGAGGTTTGCATCATATATCCTTCCTGGATCATCCAGTTTCCAGTGCCTATGCCTCGTAGAATGACTTCGTTCCCGTTACCATCCTTAATATATTTGCCCTCAGCATGCAAAAAGCCTTGCGACCTGGCATTATATTGAATACACAATAAACTAAAGAACAGCGCTAATTTGAAAATACTGGGGGGTAGTAGTTTTTTATTCATAAAATTTGATTTATAATGACAAATGTAAAAGATATTTTAACCCTTTTTTGAATGGCTAAAGTAGTCGCAATAATTTAAAAATAAAAGAACAATAAACTAAGCAAAACACACTTAATTATTAGCAAATTGAAAACTAAAGCAATCCTTTTATTAAGTTCACCATCTGCTGAAACTCCTCTTCGGTAAAACCATGTTTGAAATAAACTATTTTTCCCATTTTATCAATCACCAAATTCCGCGGGATGTTTTGAGTGGCATACTTGTCAAAGATTTCCCTTTTGGTATCGGCGGCTAATGGGAATGTAAACCCTTTATCGGAGCGGAATTTCATCAACTCTTCGGGAGTATGTTCCCTGCCAATAACCAGCATTACAAAATTTGGGTTGCTGATGTTTTTCCAAATTTCCTGCTCCACAAAAGGCAGCTCTTTCATGCAAGGTCCGCACCAAGTGGCAAAAAAATTGATGTACACCACTTTCCCTTTGAGCTGAGCCAAATCGAACGGTTGCCCATCAATGGTTTGAATTTTGAAAACCGGAGCTGCGTCGCCCACTTTAACTTTATCGGAGTTAACCTCTTGTGCCAATGTTTTTGTTGCCATTGCAGCAATAATAAATAACCAAATAATTCTGTTCATATATCTTTTTCGGTTTTAGTGATGATAATTGCAAATATTTTTTTCGTCGCATGCAAGTAAACCTAATTCTACCAAAATCTGAACGTGCGACGAATTTCTTGCTATCTTTTTAACCAGTGGTTAAAACCACTGGTTATTCAAATTAAAGCCCTACAGGCTTTTTTTCAATGTTGAATATCCTAAAGCAATATTCAAAGTAAATCATTCAAATCCAATTATTCAAAAAGCTCCCGAATCCGCTCTG
>JAIFNJ010000229.1 GCA_020047835.1 Bacteroidota bacterium | reverse complement strand
TTCTGTTGATTGTTTATTCATGATACAATTATTTATTTTTCAATCAATGAATTATATTTTAATTTTCAAAGTAGCTTAAAAAGTTATCCTTTCGGTTAAAACTATTTATTCGATACAAAAATATCATTTATTCAATAAGGTTTTCCCATTTGCTTGCAATTGTCCAAATTTTAATAAAATCGATTTTTATGGCTTAATTCTCCTAACGTTCGTCAAGAATTCATTAAACTACAAAAAATATAATAAAAATGATGTGTTTGAAAAAAGGAAAGCGAAGGAGTAAAAATAATTAGTTATTTAAGGCAAGCTCTGAGTTTACTAAGCTAGCTTTTAGGAAATAAATTGGAAAGTGAAGCAATTATTTCATTCTTATTCCAGGGTTTAACAATGTATTTATGTATCAAAGATTCATCAAGCCCCATTTCTTTAGCTTCTGAAATATAATAGGCTGAAAGCATCAGGCAAATTTTATCCGGCGATTTATCTTTAATGGTTTTAATTAATTCAATACCGTTCATTCCGGGCATTTTTAAGTCGGAAATAATTACGTTAATATCCTCTTTTTCTAAAATATTTAAAGCTTCAGGACCTGAACTGGCAAGAAATAGGGTGTAATCTTTTTGAAAATTGAATTTAAAAAGTTGCAGGTTGATGAATTCATCATCCACATATAATAATTTATTATGATTCATGGTATGAGAGATATTTTTGTAAAAATATAAAATATTTACAATTTTATATTATTCAGGATTCAAATTCTACGCCTTTCCAAAATGCAATGTAATTTGCAATGTTTTTAGTCTGATTAAATGAAGTTGGATAGCACCATGCCGCATCAAAATTTATTTGTCCTTTTACTGTCAAGTGATAATAATACGCTCTTCCTTTTATGTTACATGTGGTAAAAGTATCACTTTGATTCAAGTATTCCATCCGGATTGAATCGGGTGGAAAGTAGCAATTACCATCAACCACTAAAGTTTGGTTGCTCTCTGCAATAATCTGTCCGTTCCAAATTGCTTTCATCATTTGTTGAATTGAATAGTAGGTATTTATTTATCTAACATTGATGTTAATAAAATGTTTTGATGTTTGGTTTATTTAAGTGTTTATCACCCTGTTTGAAGTAGGAATCTTTCAACTGCTTAAATTTTCTGATTCAAATACTTACCACTTTATTTGAAAATATCATTCAATACATTACTTTTGCACTTTGAATTATATATATTCGTAATAAAAATTTGTATTTCATGAACCGATTTCTTGCAAAACTCCTTTTTCTTCTATCCAATATCATTGTATTTTATTCTTTTTCAGTGCATTCTGCATTAGCTGGTGATGCATCAAAATGGGTATTAGTAGCAAATAACGATGGAATTGAAGTAATGGAACGTTGGGTTACCAACGATAAGAATGTAAAGGTAAGGGAACGTTCGGGTAGAATGAACCTAAACTGTTCGGTTGAAGAGATACTTGCCTTAATTTCCGATGCTTCAAAAACACATTTATGGATGGATAATGTGGAATCGGTAACGGTTATTAAAACAGTAAGCCCTGTAGAATGGTATGTGCAAACTAACCTTGATGCTCCATGGCCTTTTGGGAAACAAGATATGGTTTCAAAGTACGAGGTTTGTAAAGACCCAACAAATTCAGATGTAATTGTATATATTTCCCCTAATAACAATTTACTTCCAAAGCAAACGAATTGTAATAGGCTCGATACTTTTTACGCTAAATGGGAAATTATGCCAAGTGACAAGGGGAAAGTTAAGGTAATATTCACAACAAAGTCAACAATTCCGCCGGAATATCCTGCATGGGCTCAGGACCCAGTTGTTCGAAAAGTATTTTTTGCAAATCTTCGGAACTTCAAATCAATATTGATGCAATCATAAGGTGCATAAGTTTTGCACACAATTAAAATAGCAGTATGAAATTAGAAAACATTGAAATAGGTATTGGAATTGGACCATTGAGGTTTGGCATGGAGCGCGAAGAGATAAAGAAATTAATGGGTGAACCGGATGAGGTTGAAGTTTACGAAGAAACAGAAGAAATGATAGGCCGCTCAGAGATATGGCACTACGATGATCAGGAAATTTCATTGTCGTTTGAGGAAGGCGAAGAGTGGACTTTAATTGCCATTGCCACCAGTTCAGAAAACGTGTCGATTGCCGGAAAAAAAATAATTGGATTGCAAAAGGAAGAAGTTTTGAAATTTGCCACAGAGTTTCAATTGGGTGAAATGGAGGAAGAAGATCTTACCGATGAGGATGGGATGGCTTCAACTGTATTATCCTTTTATGAATCGGGCATGAACCTTTGGTTTGAAGATAATTGCTTATCGGAAATTCAATGGGGAGCTCTTTGGGATGAAGAAACACTAAATTAAAATATAAAAACCAATCAAAAGATTGGTTTTTTTGTGGTTATAAATTTTAAGAGAATTGCTCAAAGACGGATGAATTAAAAACCTAAATTAGAAGACCGATGATAGATAGGAATTCGCTTCTAAACTCTAATCTCTAAACTCTAAATATCTAAAAAAATGGCTCTTCAATGTGGTATAGTGGGGTTGCCCAACGTGGGAAAATCAACCTTGTTCAATTGTTTATCGAACGCCAGGGCTCAGGCGGCAAATTTTCCTTTTTGCACCATTGAGCCTAACGTGGGAGTTATTACGGTTCCTGATGAGCGGTTGAATAAATTGGCAGCCATTGATAACCCCAAACGGGTGATTCCAACCACCGTTGAAATAGTGGATATTGCCGGTTTAGTAAAAGGGGCTAGCAAAGGAGAAGGGTTAGGAAATAAATTTTTGGCTAATATTCGTGAAACCGATGCCATTATTCATGTGATCCGCTGTTTCGACGACGACAATGTTACTCATGTTGATGGTTCTGTAAATCCCGTCCGTGATAAAGAAATTATTGATATTGAACTGCAGTTAAAAGACCTAGAAACGGTTGAAAGCCGCATTTCAAAAGTTGATAAAATTGCTAAAACCGGTAACGACAAAAAAGCTGCAAAAACTTATGAGCTTTTAGTAAAATACCGGGATGCATTGTTAAAAGGACTATCGGCACGCACGGTTGATATTGAACCTATTACAAAAAAAGAGTATTTATTTGATTTGTTTTTATTAACTGATAAGCCCATACTTTATGTTTGTAATGTGGATGAAGCATCGGTAAAATCAGGAAATAAATATACCAAAGCTTTGATGGATGCTGTTAAAAGCGAAAATGCCGAAGTGCTCATTATAGGTGCCGGAATTGAGTCGGATATTGCCGAACTGGAAAGCTACGACGAACGCCAGATGTTTTTATCTGATTTGGGATTGGAGGAAGCCGGAGTGGTTAAATTAATTAAATCGGCCTATCGATTGTTGAAATTACAGACCTATTTTACAACCGGAGCTGATGAGACCCGCGCCTGGACTTTCCGCGAAGGAATGAAAGCCCCGCAATGTGCAGGAATAATTCACACAGATTTTGAAAAAGGATTTATCCGTGCTGAAGTAATTAAATATACCGATTATGTAACATTAGGTTCTGAAGCTGCTTGCCGCGAAGTAGGGAAAATTGCCATTGAAGGAAAAGAGTACGTGGCTCAAGATGGTGATATCATGCACTTTCGATTTAATGTGTAATTGGCAGTCAGAATAAAGAAATTGATGACACAGATTTACATTGAGGCTTTATACAGGGCCTCTTTTTTTTTCTTTAATTAATTGCGGGAATTTCTATCTTTAGCACCTTGTAAAAACTACTGCTATGCGACGGATTCTTTTTGCTTTATCGTTATTATTCTTGGTTTCGATGGCTTTTTCGCAGCAACCGTTGCAGTTAGTCCTTGCTCAACGGGGCGAAGTAATTGTAAGTGTTGATACTGCATATTTATCGCAAATTCCATCGATTTATTCCTGGTCAATTGATAAACAAGTAAATGGAAAAGCAATAATTTACCTGAATGAAAAACAATACAAAGTGTTAGTTGGATTGAATATTCCATTTATTCCTGAGCCAATACCATCTATGAAAGAGAATTTTATGATTGCCTCTGAAATTACACAAATGGCAGCATGGGATTCTTATCCCAATTATGAAACTTATTTGGAAATGATGAAACAATTGGCACTCAATTATCCAGATTTGTGCAAATTAGACACCATTGGAGAATCTGTGGAAGGAAGACTGTTGCTGGCTCTTAAAATATCAGATAATGTGCAAAACAATGAAACAGAACCAAAGGTTTTTTATACCTCATCAATGCATGGTGATGAGCTAACGGGTTATGTTTTAATGCTCCGTTTAGCCGATTATTTACTTTCAAATTATTCCCAACCCACCATAAGAGGATTGGTTGATAATCTGGAAATTTATATCAATCCATTGGCAAACCCCGATGGTACTTTTGCTGGAGGTAATAGTACGGTTTATGGTGCAACGCGGGGTAATGCCAATTATGTGAATTTGAATCGGAATTTTCCTGACCCTAAAAGGGGAAGTCATCCTGATAACGAAGTCTGGCAGCAGGAAACTTTGGCTATGATGGAATATATGAATGCGATCGATTTTAGTCTTTCAATGAATTTCCATGGTGGAGCTGAACTTTTAAATTATCCTTGGGATACATTTATTGAAAGGCATCCCGATGACCATTGGTTTCAATTGGTTTGTAAGGAATATGTTGATACGGTTCATGCAATTTCACCAAATTACATGACTGATATGCTAAATGGAATAACTAATGGATACGATTGGTACGAAGTAGCCGGTGGTCGACAAGATTATGTTACTTATTATTTACACGGCCGCGAAGTAACAGCAGAGTTGAGTTCCGTTAAATTGATTTCTGCTAGCCAATTGCCTCAAATGTGGGAAAATAATTACCGTTCTTTATTGAATTATTTAAAGCAAGCTCTATACGGAATTCATGGATTAATTACTGATACGGCCGGAAATGCTTTGGTGGCTAAAATTTCCATTTCAGGGCACGACGCAGATAGTTCGCAGGTTTGGAGCCAACCATCGGGAGCTTTTTACAGATACTTAAAAGCCGGAATTTATGAATTGACCATCGAAGCGGATGGTTTTCAGCCTAAGTTGGTTTCAATATCTGTTGAAGATTTTCAACAAACCCGTGTTGAAATTCAATTGGATAAATTGGTAGGAATCTCAAACAAGCAGCAAAAACCATTGGTTATTTTTCCTAACCCAGCAAATGAGTTATTAAATATCGAATTAAAACAAATAAATT
>JAIFNJ010000209.1 GCA_020047835.1 Bacteroidota bacterium | reverse complement strand
CATAAGCAGTTACAGGATCTGCTCCTCCATTGCCACTCACATCTGCTACTGCTAATTGATTTGGGGTGAGGGTAATATTACTCACGGTATGTTGTAAAATAAGCGAGGCATCGTAAGCTTGCACCAATCCATTCAAGCTAACATCACCCAAAATTGGATTATTCGATCCGTTGGTAATCCAAGGCGAATAAGTTACAGCATCGGAAACTTTTTGACCAGTTCCGCCTGGATTTCCAGCATGAGTTGGACCACTGTTATTGCCCCACCAGTTATTGGTGGCATTAATGGTAAAGGATTTATCCACGTTATTAATACCAAATGTGGTATTATCATAAAAATCACAATAATTAATGGTTGGATTCGAAGAGGCCTTAAGGGAAACGGCAGTTCCATTAGTTATAAAAGAGCAATTTGAAATAGTTGGACTGGAACTATTGGTTAAAATGCCCGCATAGGCTGGATAAGAACCGGCATATTTAATAGTGCAATAGTCCAATATACAGGATGCATCAATGGATGTGTTTTCAAAAGTAATTCCTCCCCAAGAGTTTACCGATGGATAGGTTACTGTACTATCAGAATTTGAATCACCTCCATAAAAATCGTCTTTCATCGAAGTAAAAACGATGGCACTGTCACCCGAGTTAAATTTACAAATTACTCCCGGATTGATGGTAAGAACCGCTCCAGTACCAATGGTATATCCACTGAACATATACGGAATATTGGCAATGCCACCAAAACTGCGTTTGGGTAGCGATACATCTTGTGTTAAGGTTTCGTTGTTTACTTCTATAACTTTTAGGGTAGTTCCAGTAACGCTATTGTTGTCGATTGCTACAGGAAATGCTACCAAGGAGATAGAAATTGGACTACCGGTTAAGTTTTTAAACTCATTGCCTGTAATGGTTGGTTCCGAAACACCATTCATGTAAACACCTTTTGTGAGTTTTTCGAAGCGGTTATTCGTAATTAATGCTGAAGCACTATTTAATTCAATGCCTGTAGTGGAATATTTAATTATAGCATGATCAATGTTGCTGGCATCGTCGCTCACATTATTAAATTTAAACCACAAAGAATTAAGTGATGGGATAGTTCCACTTCCATCTTGCCCTAGATCTATTGGATTTCCATAACTATCGTCATAAAAACTGGTAAAAACCACTGGTTTATCCACGGTACCTTGAATCAATAATTTACCATTAACGGCAAAATTTGCGTTATGATAATAGTAATAATAATAATTCCAACCTGTTTTAAATACCATTCCGGCAGGAATGGTGATTGCAGTTCCATCGGTAATGGTGTAAGTTCCGCTTAAATAATAGGTTATGGAATCGTACCCAGCAAAACTGCGGAAAGGAAATGTATCACTTTGTGAGTAATTCTCGGGTGCAATTTGAATGCCTGAAATGCCAATATTTGCCATGGTGTTTCCATTAAAACTTGGATTTGAAAACATACTCATATAAACAGGAGCATTGGCGATATTAAAAATCTGGTTATTTAAAATTTTTGGACTGGCTGAACCTATTATTTGAAATGCATTGTCGTTTGATTGTTCCACTACACAATTTTCAATCAATGCGGTACAATCGGTAAAACGAATGGTTTTATTTGCATATCTGAAATTCACATAAGTAAGGCTGTTGAGTGAATCAATGCCACTTGCTTTAAATTCTATTCCATACCAATTTCCAGAAGCAGGCACTGTATTATTGCCATCATCATTGGTATCACCACCTCCGGAATCATCGGCTATTGAAGTGAATGTGATTTTTTGAGATGGAGTTCCGTTTGCAACCAGAGCCCCATTTACATCAATACCGTAATTGGTTGATTTGATAACTACATTCGGATTTATAGTTAGCGTAGCATTGGATGTAATGGTTAATTGGTTGTTCAAAACATAGGCTATGTTATCAATGCCCGCTACATTTCGCGATATTAGTGTGGCATCGCTAGACAGTGTTCCCTCCAAAATAGCCAAACCTTTAGTCCGGTTAGCTGTAAATGTCATATTACTGAATTGTGGGTTCGATGTCAGTGACATGCCGATTGGGTCCCAAGTACAGTTTTGAATGGTAACTCCGCTAAGAATGGGAGCTGAATTGCCTTCAATGCGAATACCAAATTGATTGCTCTGACCAATTAATGTATTGGTAATAGTTGGGCTGGCATTTGACATCTCCAAGTCGGAATAATTATAGTACCAATAATAATTTCCTCCATAACGGATTTCGGCATTATTAATTAGGCAATAGGTGTCATCGCTGGTATCCTGAAAACGGATGCGACCCCAATTGCCTGGGCCTGCTGCAGTAGAACTACCGTCCACGTTGGTATCAAATGGATTTCCGTTATTGTCATCGGCTATGGAAGTGAATATAATTTTGTCGATGGCCGTACCATTGGCTTTAAATCCTCCTTCAACATAAATATTCACATCTTTCATTTTAATTACCACTCCCGGTTCCACATCAAGGTAAGTACCATTGTTGATGGTCATATCTTCAAGCAACACATAGGTAATGTTAGTAAATCCGGCTACATCCAATTTCCGGATGGTTCCATTCTGACTTACTTTTCCTCCAATCAGGCCGATTGCATTCCAACCCGCATTTAAATAGGTATTTCCCGTAAAAACTGGATCCGCTGAACCTGAAATAGCAAATGGAGTGTAGAGTACATTTACCATTTTGTTGTTCGAAATGGTTGGGTTTGATGCTTCAAATGCTTTTATTCCATAATTTACATCTTTAATCTCGTTGTTACTTATGGTTGGACTCACATTTATGGTAACAATGGCCGCGCCGCCCATATAGCGGCTATAGTAGTATTCATTGTAAGCATCAGCATATTTAATAATGCAATTAATTACCGATGAGGTATCGTTACTGGTTGGGGCAAACACAATACCTCCAAAATTATTAATGGCCGGTGTGGTATTGGTTCCATCTTTATTGCTATCGCCTGGATTTCCATGATTGTCGTCTTTAACCGATGTAAATACTATGGGTTCCGAAACGGTTCCTTCTGCCTTTAATGTTCCTTCAATTAAAAAGTTTTTTGTATAAGTATCTGATTTAATTACCACACCTGGGTTTATAGTAAGCGATTTTCCGGCAGGAACCGTAATTTTATTGAGCATAAAATAGGTAATGTTCGGAATTCCGGTAAATGAGCGCTGTTTAATTACCGCATTGGCAGTAAGAGTTCCTCCAATTAAACCGATGGCATCGTACTGGTTATCGCTAAACGACAAAGAGTTGGAGGTAAATACTGGATTGGCCTCAAACGACATAGCAATCGGAGTCATAGAACTAGAACCAATGGAATTATTTGAAAATACGGGGCTCGATGTTCCGGCCATATAAACTCCATAATAATTGCTGGTGAATTCACAACTATCGATAGTAGGACTTGAATTGTACAAATTTACACCTCCAACATTATAATAGCCACCATAGCGTATTTTACAGCGTTGCAAACTACTTGCCGATGCCTCTGCATTGTTAAATATGAGGCCACCCCAGTTTTGCGAGGCAGGCGAGGTGGTAGTTCCATCGTTATTGGAGTCACCGCCCCAATTATCGTCTTTATGTGAGGTAAAGTCAATGGATTCTCCGTTGATAGCTTCCGCTGTTAATACTCCATTCACAGTAAAGCTACTTTGCATTTTCACGATATTTCCGGATGCGATGGTCATGTGGTTACCGCTATTGACTGTAAAGTAGTAATAAAAATAATAAGGAATGGATAGTTTTGGCAAATACCAATCGGAACTGGTATTGTAGAAATTGAGGTAAGCTACATTATAGGTATTTCCTGTAAAATTATTGGTGCCGGTTACCGTTAAATCGCCCGAACCTACATAATATATTGGGTAGGTGGTTCCGGAAACCGTTGAAGAATTAATTGCCAAGGTATCACCGGCACCCAATTGAAATCCAAAAGTGCATGAAGTGATGTTCAAGCCATCAACATTCACGTTTGCATTGCTATTTAAAAAGACACCTTCATGGAAAGAATTTATACTAACATTGGAAGCACTAACCACAGAATTGTCACCAGCATAAATACCTTTTCCGTAAGAAGCTCCATATGAGCTTGTAGTGGTAATACTGCCACCGGTCATATTCAAGGAAGCTGTTCCCCGGGCATAAACCCCGTATTGATAAAAATTCTGCAAATTGGTATTTGTAAGAGTGGCTGAACCATTATACAAATAAAGGTAATCGGCGTACAATACCTGACAATCGGTTAATGAAGCATAACCAACATTGGAATTGTTGCCTATCTGAAAATTGCTCCAGTCGCCCACCGCCGGAGTGCCAGCCGAAGAAGTAAAGGTAGCCCCATTGGCAATGAGTACTCCATTTACAATAATGGATTGGTTCGCGGCCACTTGCACCGTTACTCCGCTTTCAATAGTTAACGTATCGCCACTGGCTACCGTTATTGTTGCAGTAACCGTATAAGGACTTCCGGCTAAATTAAAAGTAGTATTACTTGTAATAGCACCTGATACATCGGTTTGAGCCAGCAGGGAGTTGGTAAGTAATCCAAGAATGGACAGTAGTAGTAAAGCTCTCTTTTTCATGATTCCTTGTTTTAAGTTATTAAGGTTTGTTACTTCATTAATTTGAATATTTATTCAATTCCAGCTTTCGCTTTTAATTTGATATCAATTTATTTCTTCATCGGTTAATGTATTATACAAATAAACTAAAAAGATGTTTATATCTTTAAATAAATACATGAAACATCAGTTTATTTTGAGGAAAGTAAATGGCAAAAATTAGCGATTGCTATAACAAAAGTATTAACCAAAAGCTGCCGAGCTAAGTCGAGGGATCAGTTGGTTATATTGGCTTCGCCGAGCTCGTAATCGGTTCACCGAAGCTTAGCTTCGAAAGGAAAATTGTTTTCAATTAAAGAGGCTATTAAAGTTCTTAAAAAAGCTAAGATTAGAAAAGGGAGATTAAAAAAAGTAGATTAAAAAAAGTAGGTTTTTCGTTTACAATTCCCCTATTGACAACGCAAAACGTATGAGTGCTATGGTGTTAGTTACTTCGGCTTTTTTTAACATGTTCCGGCGGTGGGTATCCACGGTATCGCTACTAACAAACAGCAGATTAGCAATTTCTTTGGTTTCGCGGCCTTCCCATAAGTGACAGAGTATCTCACGTTCCCTATTCGAAAAGAAGTGCTTTTCAATTCCTGCACTAATGTCCTCAACCGGATAGTTCAGCAGCGATTCTGTCCCATTCAAACCAATAAAGCTAAGGTTTCTACTATTCGATGATTTTAGATGGGTGATATCGGTATGCAGACCAAAGGTGTCCAAAATGGCTCCATTGGTACTATAATTGATTACCACCACCTGGTGCATGATGCGGGCATAATTTCCACATTTTTTTTGCATACGGTAATCGTAGCGCACTTTATAATTAAAAAAACAATTAGGCGGCAGGGTGCTAAAAAACTTAACCACGGCACTCTCCGCATTTATAAACCAAGTGCGGTCGTCGGGGTGAATAAGTTCCATGGCAAAGATGGGTGTAAATTCCTCAGGAGTCCAGCCTAGTACCCTTTTTACATCACTTGATAGGCGAGAGAATTGTATGCTATTTATATTAAATACATAAGTGTAATAATCGCCTAAGCTAAAAACTGAAAGCATTTTTTGCTGCAACCCGGCATCAATCTCTTGGTTAACGGGGCTTAATTCATTGGGTTGGTATGCCCAAATGTTTTTTAAGGTATTGTTAAAAATTTGAATTTCCATTGTTTTTAAATAATAAGGTACGACTTACAATTCCCCAATACTCAAGGCATAGCGTATGAGTGCTATAGTGTTAGTAACCTCCGCTTTTTTTAACATGTTCCGCCGGTGAGT
>JAIFNJ010000259.1 GCA_020047835.1 Bacteroidota bacterium | reverse complement strand
ATTGCCAACGAAGCAGCTATTGAAACAGGCATTCAGGTGATGGCATACTTAGCCGTAGATGCTTTGAGTTAATAACCAAATTTTAGTTTCTCTCAAATATTGCTCAATTCTATTTCTTCCAAAAGGCAGGAGTAAAAATTATTAGAAAAGTAAATAACTCCAATCGACCTATCAGCATTAAAAAGGAGAGAACCCATTTCCCAAAGGGGGCAACATGGTAAAAATTTTCAACCGGTCCTGTACTGCCTAAACCTGGTCCAATTCCAGCCAAAGAGGTGGCCACGGCACCCATTGAAGAATCCATATCAAGGCCTGAAGCTATCATCAACAATGTGCCCAGAGCAAAGGAAAAAAGATATAATACAAAAAAAGCAAACAAACTGTTAACAATTGGCTGAGGCACAGTCTTTCCTTCCAAACGGATAGGAATAATTGCTTTTGGGTGAATCAATCGCTTCACTTCAAAATAGATGTTTTTAAAAACGTAAAGTATCCTAACAACCTTAATTCCACCTCCGGTAGACCCGGTAGATCCTCCAATGAACATTAAAGTGAAAATCATTGCAATAAGTACTGGTGGCCAAAGCATATAATCGGCCGAAACAAAACCGGTGGTGGAAATGATGGATACTACCTGAAACAAACTATCACGGAAAGCCTTTTCAATACCATATCCTTCGGTAAGAAACAGATGTGTAGCAATGACTAATGAAAATGAAAGAATGATGAATACAAACAACCTGAATTCCTCGTTTTTTAAAATCGGCTTAAAATTCAGTTTTAATGCAAAATACCAGAGTGTAAAGTTAGAGGCACCCATAAACATGAAGAGAATAATTACATAATGAATGTATGGGTTGGTATAATACTCGATACTTGCCTGCTTAGTGGAATAACCGCCAGTTCCCATTGAAGTAAATGAATGACAAATGGAATCAAAAAGGGTCATACCACCCAACCATAATAGTAAAGTCTCTATTAGAGTTAAGCCCAAATATATTAACCATAATCGTTGAGCCGTTTCTTTAACCCTTGGCTGCAATTTATCGGCTGTTAATCCCGGAGCTTCTGCTGAATAAAGTTGTACGCCTCCTACACCTAAGAATGGCAAAACAGCTAATGCAAGCACAACAAAGCCCATTCCACCCATCCACTGAGTTATGCTACGCCAAAATAGCACTCCATGAGGTAGCGCCTCAATATCGTTTAATATAGAAGCCCCCGTTCCGGTAAACCCCGACATGGTCTCAAAAAAAGCATCGGTAAAATTTGTGATTGATCCGCTCCACATAAAGGGTAAAGTACCAATGAGTGAAAAAACCATCCACATGAGACTCACAATAATATAACCTTCCCGTTTGCCAAATTCATTTTTCTCATTTCGGGTGAATACTACAGCCATTGTACCCAGACCAACTGTTAATAGAATGGAATATATAAATGCTAACGCATCATTTTCCCCATAAATTAAAGAAACCAGTAGCGATAGAAAAAGAAAAGCGGCTTCGGTTAACAATAAATAGCCACAGATTCGAATGATTAATTTTAAATTTACCCTGTTGAAATTCTTCACTGTTGGTTTTTTTTATTTTTATGACAGAATAACTTAATTGAAGAAAGCATCTATTTTTTGAAGAGCTGAGGGAAGAGCAAATACTACCACTCTATCCAGTGGTAGTATTTGTGTATCGCCAGTAGCTATAAAACTAGTCCTATCGCGAATTACACCTCCAACTACGGCATCTTTTGGGAATCCAATTTCTCGAAGGGTTCCTTTGGTTATTTTTGAATTATTTTTTACTACAAACTCCAGCACTTCTGCATCTGAACCTGTTAGGCATAGGAAGGAAGGAACTTCAGCAGTCATTGTGAAACGAAGTATATAACTGGCTGCAATTAACTTTTTGTTTATAATGGCGTCAATTCCCATGCTTTCAGCTAAGTGAAGGTACTCCATATTTTCAACGGAGGCAATGGTTTTTTTTACGCCCATATTTTTGGCCTGTATGCAAGACAATATATTGAGTTCATCGTTTCCAGTAACACTTATAAACACATCCATCAAGGCTAATCCTTCTTCTTTTAATGCCTCTATGTCCCTTCCATCGGCATTAATAACTAAAGAATCGGTCAGGTAGTCAGCTAATTGTTCCGATTTGCTTTTGTCTATTTCAATGAGTTTAATATTGCTGTTTTTGCCTAGAACATGAGCCGCCCTAACACCCATTTGGCTTCCACCTAAAATCATGATATTGTTGCATGCCAACCGTTTAGTTCCAGCAAATTTCATCATGTGCGATACACCGGTTTGATTGGTTATTACATACACCAAATCGTTTTGTTTAAATACTTCATCGGGATGTGGTATAGCTGTTTGTCCATCGCGGGAAATCGCTAGTGCCCTAAAAACAATATCCTTATTATTCACAGCCACATCTAACAGCCGTTTCCCAATTATAGGAGCATCGTCTTCCAATTTAATTACATATAACGAGAGATTTCCCCCACTAAAGTTAAACACCTCAGATGTTCCTGTCTCGTTGAGCAAGTTAATAATTTCACGGGCAGCCAGTTTTTGTGGGTAAATGAGGGAATCAATACCCATGGTAAACAAGTGGGCTTTATTCAGCGGCAGCAAGTATTCTTGATTATCGATTCGGGCAATGGTTCTTTTTGCACCCAATTGTTTGGCAATCATGCAAGCGGTTATATTAATCTCATTGCTATGGGTAAGAGCTACAAACAAACCAGCCTTTTTTATGCCCGCTTCTTTTAAATCGGCAAAGGAGGTAGCCGAACCATGAATGGTCATTACATCGAAATGGGCAGTTACATCTAATAACATCTCTTCCCTTTTATCCATAACCACTATTTCATGATTTCCAGTGGAAAGCATCTTAGTCATATGCATTCCAATTGCTCCCATGCCCGCAATAATAATTCTCATCTGAAAAAAAATTTAGCCACAAAGTAATATATAAAGAGTCAATATTTTAATGATTACTTCAAGTATTTTTATATTGATAAAAGGGAAGTAAACTAAATTTTGAGCGTATCTATTTTTTGTAACAACTGTGTACTTTTTTAACCTTGATTTCGCATCAAACAAAGCATAATCGAATTAAGGAATAGGCATCACATAAGCTCCCAGTTCATTGGTTAAATGCACCTTATTCAATGCCTCTTTGGTTACCCATTGATTGATCTGCCATGCAGAAACCGAACCATCAATAACCACTTGGTTAAAGGATAGTTTTGGTGAAAATTCTCTGATTCCATACGATGGTTTCCCAGTTACCAAAAGCAGATCCAGTTTTAATGAATCGGTCAGATTTAAATAATTGGGGATGCCAGAACCAACAACCATCCCTTTAACGATTCCAAACTTCCAAAAACCAGACTCATAATAAAAAGGTCCTTCCGAAATTATGGTATCCAATTGTTCCATTAAATGATAGCTGTTTTGTTGGGTCCCCCAAAAAAAGTTACCATCTGCAATAAACTTTGAGATGTAAGCATCGGAATTTGGATCTTTTGAGGTGACCCACCACGAGGAATTTCCATTGATAAATTGAATGGCGGTTTGGTTTTTCACCTGATAAACACAAACAGATGATTTATTCGTGTGTTGAATTTTTGATTGAGTAAAATCAATGGTCCACAACAGCAACATGGTTAATGAGGCCATTATAAAACGGTATTGCTTGGTAAGTAACCAAGCTGTTATGAGTGCAAGGAATGCATAAAGTAATACCATGGAATGCCCACTCATTGAAATATTGTTTAGTTGTGCTAAGGGCAGCTCTGATATCCATGAAACAAAACCATTTATACCTACCAATAAATAATTCATAATCCATCCCAATGAGCTAATAAGAATTGGAATTTTTGCAACTAAAAGCAGCAATATCGCCAAATGAATCAGGATAGTAGCCCCTATAATGACCCCAATATTAGACACCCAAAAGTATGTTGGAAAAACATGGAAGTAAAATAGGCTCAAGGGTGCAGTGGCTAATTGGGCGGCAATTGAAACAGAAGTTAATGACCACATATAATCACCAATTTTATTCGAAATGTACCATAGGTTATATATTTTTGGGTATAAAAAAACAATTCCTACCACTGCTATATATGATAATTGAAATCCAATATCAAAAAGCCAAAGAGGATTAATTAGTAATAGAAAAGCAGCAGATGCTGCCATTGAATTGTATATGTTTATTTTCTTATTAAGTAAGTATCCAAACAGAACAAATGTAAACATGGTACTAGCCCGGCAAACAGAGGGTGAAAGCCCAGTGATTAAAGCATAACCCCAAAGAGCAAGAATTATTATTGTATATTTCAAATTTGAATTCTTTGAAACATAAGGGATGCCTTTGAAAATTAAGCTTAGCATTACAAAAATTATAGCTACATGCGAACCTGATACTGATAATATATGGATAGCACCAGCACCGGTATATGCATTACGTATCTTTGCATCCATGCTACTTTGATAACCCAAAGTTAATGCTGACAAAACGGCAAGCTCATCGTCTTTTATACCTGCTTTTTCAAAATTTTTTATTAAATTATTTCTAATATTAAGAGCTTTCTCAAAAACACCTTTTGGATTCGATTCTATTATCTTCCAATCTGTTTGTTTTAGGTAGATGGTGCTTTCAACCTGTTTCAATCTTAAATATCTTTGGTAATCGAACCCAAATGGATTAGTACTCTGAAGCTTTTTTTGGATGTAGGTTTTAAATAGAAGCTGCTGGCCAGCCATTAAATTAATTGCAGCGGAATCTTTTTCTAATAGTACAATAAGCTTGGCATCTTGCTCCTTCCATAAGTTTCCAACCATTTGGGCAACAACTTGAACTTCTGCTTTTATACTTTTCTCTTTTTCAATGGGCATTGTAGTCAGTTTTCCAATGAACCATAATTCATCTTTCGAATGATTAGAATTTTCGATTCGGTTGCTGAGATGATTTCCAGTTAGCAATAATCCAATACTATAAATAAGACCAGTAACAGCAATTCCTTTCACAAAGTGCCACCGATAGCTCAATTGTATTGGGTGAAACCCATAAAAAGTGATAGCAAAAACAACCAGAATGCCGAATGAAATCTGAAAAGAGAGATCGAAATAATATCGGGATACGATACCCGCAATCAAAGGTATCAGAAATCGGATGAATGGGTGCTCTTTAAAAAGACTCATCGACATGGATTGGGTTTTTCAAAGATTGAATGTACAAAATACCAAAACCAAAGCAATAGG
>JAIFNJ010000172.1 GCA_020047835.1 Bacteroidota bacterium | reverse complement strand
CTGCGTATTTGAAAACTGCGATTTAAGTTTGGCAACCATTGCAAACACGGCCTTTCGTGATGTTACCTTCAAAGGCTGTAAATTATTGGGGTTGCAGTTCGATGGGTGTAATCAATTTGGGTTATCCATTCAATTTGATGGTTGCCAATTGAATTTATCTTCGTTTTATAAACTCCGGTTGCGCAATTCAAAATTCAATAATTGCACCCTTCACGAAATTGATTTTACAGATGCGGACCTAACTGGCCTCGTTTTTAACAACTGTGACTTAATGGGTGCAAAATTTGAAAACACCATTCTGGAAAAGTCCGATTTCCGCACCTCACGCAACTTTTCTATTGATCCGGAAATTAACAGAATTAAAAAAGCAAAATTCTCATTGGCAGGAATTGTGGGACTTTTAGATAAGTACAATCTGGACATAGAATAACATCAATAAGTTGATTCAACATTCGAATCAAATCTCAAATCATGGGTCGTAAATTCAATCCTATATGGAGGTGTTTTATATTCCCTTCCGTTATCATAAAAAAAGCATTAATACATATGTTCGAAAACCGTAAATAATTATCTTTGTTTGGGTTAAAAGTAAATACATGGACATACGGACATTTTTCATTATATTTTCATTGTCAAGTTTTTTTACCCTTTTGTTTCTTTTATTCTATTCATTCAGCCACAAAAAAAGAAACAAATTGCTTGAGATATATGCATTGGGAAAGTTGTTTTTAACTATATCATGGATTTTTTTGGGCTTACGGGGAATGATTCCAAATACTGTTTCTATTGTTTTAGGTAATGTTTTTTTAATTGGAGGAATAGCAGCTGAAATGCTGGTTATTTCATCATACAATCATTCGGATTATAAATTCAGAAGTAAATTATACTTTTTTGTAGCAGTAATTTCTACATTATTGTTCATTGCGTTTTTAGGTCAGCCTGAAAATGTTAGGATTTTTATTAGTTCCTTTCTATTAGCGATGATTGTTGGTATTGGAGTGTTTTATTTGTTCCAACAAACAATTAAAAGTAAGCTTCATTTACTGGTAAGCTATATCTATTTATTCTTATCATTATCCCTTATTTTACGGGGTTTAGTGGTTCTTTTTATAGATAAGGAAACTACACTTCTATCTTATAGCGGAATCCAATCTTTTGCCTTTATAACTTTTTTACTGGTTACCTATATGGGTGCTATATCGTTGCTATTACTGCTAAAGGAACAAGATGAAGAGGAACTAATAAAAAAAGCAACAGAATTGGATGTTGCCAATGCCAAGCTTACTGCAACCATTGCATCAAAGAATCAGTTTCTTTCAATAATTGGACATGATTTGCGTGGTTCAATTGGAAATATAGCACAAATGAGCGATTTGATTACTCATTCCAAAGATTTACTTAGTGAGCAAGAATATCAATTATTAAAATCAACCCTTTTTAAAAGTTCGACATTGACTTATGATTTGCTTGAAAATTTATTAAGCTGGTCAAAGGCGCAATCAGCTAATATTCAGGTAAACAGGGTATCGGTTGGGTTAAATAACTGTATAATTCAAGTTATTGACCATATACAAGGTATGGCCAATGAAAAACAAATTTCAATTATTAAATCCATCGATCCCGCTATTAAAGTATTCGCTGATCTTGAAATGATAAAAGTGATAATCCGGAATCTACTTTCAAATGCTATAAAGTTTACGCCAGTTTCAGGTACAATTACCATTATCTCAGCAGTTGTTAACCAAGAAGTTAAAATTACGGTTACCGATACTGGGGTTGGAATCCCTTTAGAAATTCAACAACAATTATTTAGTGATAATTTCAATTATACAACCTCTGGAACAAAAAGTGAAAAAGGGAGTGGATTGGGCTTAAAATTGGTTAAGGATTTTGTTGAATTGAATCAGGGAACTATAGAATTTAATAGCAGTCCCAACGAAGGGAGCTCCTTTTCGTTTACCCTGACGCTTGCCAACTAAAAGCGATATATTAGGGATAGAGAAACTAGAATGTTTAAATATTACCCAATGCCTTCTTATAAACCATCAGGCAACGTTCGCGGGCCGCTGTGTGTTCAATAATTGGTGGAATTACTTTTTTGTTGCCCCATTGTTTTTGATAGGTTCCATTGGCATCAAATTTTTCTGCTTGAGTATATGGATTAAAAATACGGAAGTAGGGAACGGCATCGCATCCTGAGCTGGCTGCCCATTGCCATCCACCGTTGTTGCTGCTCAATTCATAATCAGTAAGATGTTGGGCAAAAAACGATTCTCCTTTTCGCCAGTCAATAAGCAGGTGTTTGGTCAGGAAGCTGGCAACAATCATTCGGGAACGGTTGTGCATAAACCCGGTTTGAAGCAATTGGTTCATAGCGGCATCTACTATGGGATAACCGGTTTGGGCAGAACACCATCGCTCATAGTCCGATTGACTGCTGTTCCAAGGAATGGCATCGTAGTTGGGTTTAAAACTCTGGGTCACTACTTTTGGAAAATGCCATAGTATCTGCATATAAAACTCTCGCCAGATGAGCTCGTTTAAAAAGGTTTCATTGGTTTTTAATGCCATACTTACTAATTGGCGGATGCTGATGGTTCCGAACCGAAGGTGAACCGAAAGGCGTGAGGTACCTTCCAATCCCATTAAATCGCGGGTATCTTGGTAATGAGCTATTATATTCGTTGGAATTATGGGTGGAGTTACTCCATGGGCTGTTTTTTTAAAACCCATGTCGTCAAGTGTTGGTAATTGTGAAATTCGATTGGTAAGGTTTAAGTTTCCAAGCAATGGTTTTGTATCGTAATTTTGTATGGGATTATTTATTAGAGTATCTTTCCAGCGGCGCATGTATGGCGTAAAAACAGTGTAGGGTTTGCCATCGGATTTAGTTACTTCGCTCTTTTCAAAAATAACCTGATCCTTAAAGGTTTTAAACGGTATTCCTTTGGTTTTACAAAGTTCTGAGATGGCTTTATCGCGCGTTTGGGCATATGGTTCGTAATCGTGGTTTGCAAACACCGCTGAAATAGCAATTTTTTGAGTAAGATTTTGGAAAACAGCCAATGGGGAATCATAAAAAACCCACAAATCGCTGCCTAATTCAACAAATTCCTTTTTCAACCGTTCAATTTGCTCATAAATAAAGCTTACCCGCTTATCTTCTGGGTTTTGAAGGTCGTTAAGGATATCGGTATCAAATATAAAAATAGGTTGTACCGGAGTTTTTTCAAGTAAAGCAGCATAAAGGGCAGCATTATCGCTGATGCGCAAGTCACGACGAAACCAAAACAGGGTTATGGGTGATTCAGGATTCTTTCTTTCCATGTTAATTTAGTTGAGTTTTTGGAACGGATGGCTTTAAAAGCAATATGCAACAGACTTAGTTGCATTAAAGGAATCCATATCATATCGATAGTTTTTTGTCCCGATAATTTCAGCCGGATGCTATGCATCAGTATAATGGACGCAAACCCTGAAATCATTACTGGAATGGGTGTCCAGAAGAGAGTAATCCATCCTAAAGAGGTTGCTAAAAAGTAAAATGAAAAAAAGAACATGCTGTTTCCAAAAAACGAAAGTAGGTTTTTGGCAAATCCGTTTATCGCTTCAGGGTAGCTTTGGTACATGCGGCATTGAATGGTTCCATTTCCTAGAAGGGTGGCTACCTGTAAATGGAATTTTTTATACAATCGAATGATGCGGATATCTTCCACAGGATGGTTTTTAACCCAGGCATGGGGCTGCAGTTTTTGGTATGTAATTGCTTCGAATAACATAAATTGGCCGTTGGCTGCAGCAAAGGAAGGTTTGTTACTCCAGCGGACTAAAGGCAGGGGCAATAAGCTGAGTAAAATTTGGTGCATTAAAGGAACCGTAATTTTTTCGCCTATGGTTATCATTTTTTGCTGAGGGAATAGCGATAATAACTTCAATTCGTTTCGAGTTGCATAATCCAACCCATTTTCAATCAAATTATTTTCAGGAATAACATCGGCATCTAAAAACAAAAGATAGTCACCTTTTGCGTGTTTGGCCAATTGATAACAAGCATGGTTTTTCCCCAGCCAGCCATTGGGTAGGGGCTCTCCTTTTACACCTTTAATCCGATTGTTTGATGCAGCAAACTTATGTATTACATGCCAGGTAGCATCTGTTGAATCATCATCATAAACAATAATTTCAATGGGCAGATAGCTTTGCTGTTGCAGCACCGGCAATAATTGCTGGAGCGTTTTTTCTTCGTTGCGGGCCGGAATAAGTAGAGAAACCGTTTTAGTGCCCACATAAGTCACGGGTTTAAGATACGGTTTCCATATGGCATTAGTAAGAAGCACTAAAAGGCGTAGGGCTGAAAAGAATAGGTAAATGGCGGCCAAATAAATCATACAGCCAATAGGTTTTGCTCTTTCAAGCATTGGGCATAAAATTCGTTGTAGCTATTTTCCAGCTCCTGAACCGAATTAATTTTACCGGATTCCACTTCCATAAAATAGATGCATAGCGTTGGTTTTTTAAAGCTAAAGTAATCGGTAAGCGAAACCGCATAAAGCAATTGCGATGAGGTGGGCAGTTGTTTTAATACCAATTCAATTCCTTTTTGGAACTTTTTGGGGAAGTGGGTTGCTGACTGTATAATTCCTTCGGGATAAAAAAGCACCATATTATTATGATTCTTTAAAAGTTCCATGGTAGTTTTTAGGGAATCCCTAACCGAAATATTTCCGGGATTAATACTGTAAGCACCGCAGCGGCTAAAGAACATCCGTTTTTGAAGCTCTTGCTCCAGCATCATTACATGGAATTTTTTGTGAAATATCCGATTATTTATATACAACATCCAAAAGCCATCCCACCAACTGGAATGGTTTCCAATAACCAGATTCGATTTGTCGGGATTTTTTAATTCACCCACAAAATGCACTTCATGGAAATGTTTTTTCATTATCCGGTTAACGTACCATGACATTAGTTTTAAATGCCATTTGCTCTGTCTTGGGTGTATCATATTACAGAAGTTTTATGATAACATGGAGTGCAGCAAAAAAAATCAGTTGGTACAAAAAGATCCATGCAGCTAATGGGTTTTTATTATTTTTGGTTTGAGTAACCAATCCGTAAATGAATATGGATGCGGTTAAGAACCACATAATATAGTTTTGTAAAGGGATAATTCCATCGTGCCAATACCACATTCCCGTAAATACAGCAACTGGTTCCATTATGTAATCGAAAAGTGTTACTATCAATGCTCCAACCAATACCTGTAGCAAAGTTTTGCGTAGGTATTTAACCAATAAAAT
>JAIFNJ010000017.1 GCA_020047835.1 Bacteroidota bacterium | reverse complement strand
CGTCACGAAGCTGGGCATAAGAAGGCTCTGAACCAAATTTCTGCATTTGCAACAAATACATATATTCCACATCGGTATCATCGTCGGAAAATGCCCCTTCGTATTTTTGTAATTTATCCAGACTTTTACTGTAACCATATGGCCAATTTTCAAGCCCCGGTGCTGTTACATATTTATTCTCATGAGGCAGCCCATACATATTTCCAATCATCTGTCCGATCCAAGCTGCAGCAATTTTATCGTGCAATTCGCTCACCTTTATTTTATTGGTTTTTTGGGCTGAAACCAATGCTGGTGAAATAAATAATACACCAGTTAAAATAATAATTATCGGTAAAATTCTTAATTTATACATAGCTATTGCGGGTTTTGAACCAAATTGGAATTTGTACTTAGAGCCACTTGCGGAATAGGGAATAGTTTTGCATTAGGACCAGATGCCGGCTTGTTCCACCAAGTATCACCCCATACCCCGAATCGGATCTGGTCTTGCCTGCGATGGCCTTCCCAGGCAAATTCCCGACCCAACTCATTTAGAAGTTCAGTATCGGTTATGTCACCAAGGGTATAGGGTGCAAGGCCAGCCCGTGTTCTGATTTTCTGAAGATCCGCATCAGCAATCATTTCTCCTGCACGACCTAAGCGCCATAAAGCTTCGAACTTAGTGTACAGCACATCGGCATAACGGAACAATACATAATCGTTTTCCATATCAGTAACGTAATACTCAAGATCTTTTTGGTATTCATATTTAGCACATCGGGCTCCCTCCCATTTTTTGCGTGCCATATAATTATCCACTGTTGGAGTGTAAATAAATGGCTCTCCATCAATTATTATATCAACCCCATTCATATCTTTTTGTTGACCAAATAGAAATGATTTACTACGTATGTCGTTAGTAGCGTATTTATCTAAGTAACCGGGTTCCAAGATAAACTCGTCCCACATTTGGCCCTTAAACCCAAATGTAGCGCGGCTTGCATCGTTGAGTGTAAGAGTGTACCAATAAAACCGGTCTTTGGTAAAAATAGAATGCATGGGTATTACAAAAATATTTTCTGTGGATAATTCATTATACACCTTGAAATTTGCAAAAAAATCGTCTTCAATCTGATAACTGGCAAGAGCAATCACCTGATCGCAGGCATCCACCGACTCCTGATATTTATTCTCTCCAATCCATTCTTCGGCATTCAAGTATAGTTTTGCTAATAAGGTATATGCCATCCCTTGGGTAACCCTTCCATAGTTATCTGCAGAGGGAATGCTTTGCAATTTGTCAACATTGTCAAGTATTGCTTTCTCAATAAAATCGAAAATAAATTTCCGGTCCTTTTGTTCCGGCAAACTCGTATTAGTCCAATCATCCGAAAAAGGTATGTTACCCCAATTATCAATAGCCCAATAATAAAAGTACGCCCGTAATATGATAATTTCACAAACAATTTGCTCCTTTTCAGGGAATGTGATTTCAGTTAATTCGGTTGCATAGATGATTTCGTTACAGGCAGAAATTCCGTCAAAAACAGCTTTCCATGCTAACCCGAGTATTTTGTTATTTGGGTCAATCTTATGGGTATGCAGTTCATCCCACCGGCCATTATCCCAAACAAATCCATCGTCACGGCCGGGAGCCACCATTTCGTCGGAAGCCATTTGAGTTAGGCTCCAAAGGCTGAATTCTTCGGGGTACCGCTGTAAATGGGTATAAGCACGGCCTGCATACATCAAAACATCCTTTTCAGAGTGAAAGAATTCATCCAGTGGTAAATCAGAATAAACCGTTTCTTCTAAATCGGTGCAGGAAATTAGGCTTAACCCCAGTGTTAAACAAATAACCAGCATTGTATAAGTAAAATTTTTCATGACTCGTTGTACGTTTTAATTAAAATGTTGCGTTAACACCGAAAGTAACAGATGTAGTGCGAGGATAGTACCTCATATATTCTATTCCAGGTTCCAAACCGCTTAAATTTGCTTCCGGATCAAGCCCTTTGTAGCCCGTAATGGTAAATACATTCTGAGCAGTTACATTAAACCGGACTTTTGATATATATTTTGATTGGAACGGTAAGTTATATCCTATCGAAATATTATCAAGCTTCAGAAAGGAAGCATCTTCCACATATTTTGATGAATATTGACCAATACCTGTGAATTCAGGATTTTCAAGCTGGGTATGAACTATATTCCTACCAAGACTCTGCCAGTTCTCGTAATACAACCGATACATATTCAACACCTCACCACCAATATTTGAACGAAGCGAAAAATTTAGATCCCAGTTTTTGTAAGTGAACATATTACTCCAACCAAGGGTGCAGAAAGGATAGGCATTTCCAATGGCTTCCCAATCCTCCACGTCCACTTTGCCAATTGGGTTCGCATTTTTAAACAGATCCTTTCCATTTTCATCCAACCCCAACCATACCGGTCCGAAAAATGTTCCCAACGATTTACCTTCTTCAATTCGCATGGCATAAAGTGGAAACGCTCCTCCCAACCATCCTGTTTCAACAAATGTTCTGGTAAATTCTTCGTTCGATAATTTTATTAGTTTGTTGATGTTTTTACTGAATGTTAGGTTAGTATTCCAGGTAAAGTTTGCATTTTTTACAGCTACTGCATTCACAGTAAGCTCAATACCTTGATTGCTAATAGTGCCTAAATTCGAATAAATTACAGGATATAGATACGGTGGTTTATCGGGTACCAGATAAGAATAAAGTAAATCATTACTGGTGCGGTAATAATAGTCCAAGGCTCCGCTGATTCGGTTGTTGAATAATGAATAATCAACCCCTGCATTCAGTTCTTGCTTCTTTTCCCATCGTAAGTCAGGATTAGGATTTGATGTTGGTCCATAGGTATTAATCCATTCACCTTTGTATAAAAACTTTTTGCCACTTCCCAGCATTATTAAAGATTGATAATTAGCAAACTCCTGATTTCCAGTTACTCCATATCCAACCCTCAATTTAAGGTCATTCACCCAATTCACAGTACTCATAAATTCTTCCTTATTGATACGCCAACCCAAGCTTGCAGAAGGAAACAATCCCCATTTGTTATTCTCACCAAATCTTGAAGAACCTTCTTGTCGCAAAGTAACCGCTGCAAGATACCGCTCATTGAAATTGTACATCAAACGTCCAAAAAACGAAATAAGTTTGTTTGATTCTTTATGGGAACTCATCTCAGCCAAACCAACCCCAAGTGAAGAACCATCACCAATGTTGTGAGGTCCGTAATAATCGGTATCGAATCCAGAATTTACCATATATGAGTAATTTTCCTCCTCTTCCTGATATGAATATCCTCCTAGAGCCTGAAAATTATGATTCTCAATTGATTTGGTGTAATTTATGGTAGTTTCAAACAACAAGTTGTTGCTCTTTCCATTTTCTATTTCTGCTTCACCACCTTTACCTAAAATACTTGGGTAAAACTGCGTTTTATAAGACATATCTTCCCAATCGTTTTGTTCAATTGAAATGAAATTAATCCATTTTAATGATTCGGTTAAATTTAACGTGGCACGCATATTACCTCCAGCATCGGTGCTTTTTCCTTCGCGGGTGCGTTCATTAAGCATGGCCACCGGATTATAATAGTCAATACCTTCCAACACGGTGTAACCTCCCGAATATTCATTTTCGGGATCATATACTGCACTGGTGGGGTTCCGGATGAATGCCTGATAAAAAAGATCGTAGTTTGCCGGTTTGTAATTACGGGAACTGTAAAATATATTGTAATCGAGCAGCAAAAGGTTATCGAGCAATTTTTGTGAAATATTGGTGCGTACCAAATACTTGTTCGATTCATTATCTTTTAATAATCCGTTTGCATTATCAATGGAAATATTTGTCCGGTGCGAAAAATTTTCCGTTCCACCAGTAATAGCAAAATTATGTTTCATGCTGAAAGGTACCGATCGGGTTATCTCATCGAACCAGTCGGTATTGCTGTCGTAAATATTTACAGCTTTATCAGGCGCATACTGGTAAATTGCCTCCCGGAATTCGTCTGCTGTAAGATTTTCAACTCCGCGCGGGGCTACCTGAATCGAAAATTGTCCAGTATATTCCACATGGCTATCACCAGCTTTTGCCCTTTTAGTGGTAATAATGATAACTCCGTTGGAGCCTCGTGTTCCGTATATGGCAGCGGCTGCCCCATCTTTCAATACATCCATCGATTCCACCTCTTCCGGGCTAATATTTTTTAGGTCAGAACCGGCTACTCCATCAACGATAATTAGTGGGCCTTGACCAGAAGTTAGTGTATTAGTTCCCCTCAGAATAATATTATATTCAGCCATTGGATCAGCCCCATCAGGCATTACAATGGTTAATCCGGCTACTTTCCCTTGCAATAAACCCATGGGATCGCTGTAAGCTCCTTGATTAAATTCTTCCGACTTTACGGTAGCAATCGATCCAGTAACTTCCTTTTTGGTGGTTGTGCCATAACCAATTACTACTACTTCTTCAAGGCTTTTCAAATCTTCAACCATCACTACATTGATAGTTTTTTGGTCACCAACAACAATTTCTTCGGTCAACATTCCCATCATTGAAAAAACCAGGGTTTCATTTTCATTTTGCATTTCAATGGAATAATGTCCCTCAAAATCGGTGACAGTTCCAATATTGGTTCCTTTGATAGTTACATTTACTCCTGGTAATGAATTTTTTTCATTGGCATCGGTAACCAAACCGGTCACCACAAATTTTTGTACAGGTTGTGCTATGGCTTGAAGGCACGAAATACCTAAAATAAATAAAATGGTAAAAAACAACCGGAATTGTTTCGTGTAGATGGTCATTTGTTTCATTTTTTTGTTTTTTAATGTTATTCCATGGAGGATAACTCTGAACGAAAAGGAATGGATGATTGCGCTCCCATTCTCGTAACCGATAAGGCTGCTGCTTTAGCGGCCATTTTAACTGAGTCAACAATTGTTTTTCCTTCGGAGATGCCTACACACAAAGCACCGGAAAAGGTATCACCGGCAGCTGTGGTATCCAATGCATTTACTTTTACCGCATCTACTTTATGATATTTTTTATCTTCACAGATTAAAGCACCAAGGCTTCCTAAGGTAATGACCACAATATCGGCCCCTTTTGCCCGAATGACATCCCCTGCTTTTTTTGCACTTTCCCAATCGTGTACTTTTATACCAGAAAGAATTTCAGCTTCACTTTTGTTTGGTGTTATCATGTAAAGGCTTTTTAGCAGTTTATCTGATAAAGCTCTTGCTGGAGCTGGGTTAAGCACCACTTTAATTCCTTTTTTATTAGCCATTT
>JAIFNJ010000126.1 GCA_020047835.1 Bacteroidota bacterium | reverse complement strand
TCTTCAACCAACACACATTCGGTAGTTAAGAACATGCCAGCAATGGATGCTGCATTTTCAAGAGCCACGCGGGTTACTTTGGTTGGGTCAATAACTCCGGCTTTGTACAAGTTTTGATATTCGTCAACCTGAGCATTGTAGCCAAAATCAGCAGTACCTTCTTTAACTTTTTGCACTACTACGGAACCTTCGCCACCTGCGTTTGCAACAATCTGGCGCAATGGTTCTTCAATAGCACGGCGCACAATAGCAATGCCATAAGTTTGGTCGATGTTTTCACCTTCTAACCCGTCCAACGATTTAATAGCACGGATGTAAGCCACACCACCGCCAGGAACAATTCCTTCTTCCACTGCAGCGCGGGTAGCACTCAATGCATCATCAACCCGGTCTTTTTTCTCTTTCATTTCAACTTCCGATGCAGCTCCAATATACAATACAGCTACGCCTCCAGCTAATTTAGCCAAACGTTCCTGTAGTTTTTCGCGATCGTAATCAGAAGTAGTAGCCTCAATTTGAGCTTTTATTTGGTTAACCCTTGCAGCAATAGTAGCTTTTTCGCCTACTCCATTTACTAAGGTAGTGTTTTCCTTATCGATGGTAATCTTTTCGCAACGGCCTAACATATCCATGGTGGTATTTTCCAATTTCATACCTTTTTCTTCAGTAATAACCACTCCTCCGGTCAAAACAGCAATGTCTTCCAACATTTCTTTGCGGCGGTCACCAAAGCCTGGGGCTTTTACAGCAGCTACTTTCAGTGAACCACGGATGCGGTTAACAACCAACGTAGCTAATGCTTCGCCATCCACATCTTCAGCAATAATTACCAACGGACGGCCGCTTTGTGCAACGGGTTCCAAAATTGGCAACAAATCTTTCATGGTTGAAATCTTTTTGTCGTATAACAACACATAAGGATTCTCCATATCCGACTGCATTTTTTCAGTGTCGGTAATAAAATAAGGAGAAATATAGCCCCGGTCGAATTGCATACCTTCTACAATTTCTACCGTAGTATCGGTTCCTTTAGCTTCTTCAACAGTAATAACTCCTTCTTTTTTAACTTTTTCCATGGCTTGGGCAATTAACTTCCCTATAGCAGCATCGTTGTTTGCTGATATTTTAGCTACTTGCTCAATTTTTTCGATGTCTTCGCCAATTACATGCGATTGCTTTTTCAAATCAGCAACAACGGCAATAACTGCTTTGTCGATACCGCGTTTGATATCCATTGGGTTAGAACCGGCAGTTACATATTTTAAACCTACATTGATTATTGATTGTGCTAAAACCGTGGCGGTAGTAGTTCCATCACCGGCATCATCAGCGGTTTTTGAAGCCACTTCTTTTACCATTTGAGCACCTAAATTGGCATAAGCATCCGAAAGTTCAATTTCTTTGGCAACGGTTACTCCATCTTTGGTAATTTGTGGTGCGCCGAATTTTTTACCAATTACTACATTTCTTCCTTTAGGGCCTAAGGTTACTTTTACTGCATCGGCCAATGAGTCAACGCCTTTTTTAATAAGGTCGCGGGCTTCTACATTAAATTTTATTTCTTTTGACATATTTGTATGTTTTTAATAATTTCAGAATAAGGGATTAAAAAATATAAAGGATATCGTTGTGTGCGATTAACAGGTATTTGATACCATCAATGGTTAACTCCGTTCCAGCGTATTTACCATACATCACTTTATCGCCGGCTTTTACTTCAATATTTTGATCTTTCAATGCAGCACCCACCAAAATAACTTCACCATTCAGTGGAGCATCTTTTGCTGAATCAGGAATAAATAGTCCTCCTGCAGTTTTTTCTTCAGCTACCGAGGGAAGAACGAGTACTTTCCCAGCTATTACTTTACCATTAATTTTTGCCATTTTGCTTTATTTTAAATTCAACAATTAGTTTAGATTTACGGGACTGCTCGGTCACATATTATGCCAAACCATATTTGATTTCATTTATCCGACATTTTTTCACGGATTGCTACAAGACCAGCAATCGGTTCTATCAAAAAACCGGCTAATCAATAATATATAAGCAATTTATGTGGAATCATGGAAACAAAAAAATGTCAGCTCGCATGACAAGCTGACATTTTCTCCCAATATTTGGGCAATTATTATTCTTCTTTCTCTTCTGCTGGAGCCGTCAAAGGAAAATTTCCTGGAGTAGAAGGATCTTGAGCGGCATCAATTTGTTGCTGCATCAATGATTTTGCACTTTCACCTGATTCACGTGGAATATAGGCTGCGGCTAAGATGCATAAAACTAATAAGGAACCTGCTAATACCCAAGTTGCTTTCTCTAAAAAATCCGTAGTTTTTCTAACGCCCATTACTTGGTTCGATGATGAAAAATTAGCTGCAAGTCCGCCTCCTTTTGAATTTTGAACCAATACGATTAAAATTAGAAGAAGACAAACAATAATAATTAGTACTGAAATTACGTAAAACATCGTCTTTGCTTTATTGATTATTAATAATTTGTTTTATTTTTCGAATTTGATCGGCAAAGTAACTATTTTTTTCTGGATATTTCAAACTTAATTTTTCATAGGCAAATATTGCTTTTTCATAAAACCCCTGTTTAATATATATCTGAGCCAACGTGTCGGTTATTAGTTCTGGGTTTTCTCCTTTGGGTTTGTATTCCTGTATGATTGAGTCTGCTTCTTTTTGATTGCGGGGCACAATCCTTGGTTGCTCCACAATAAAAGTATCTATCAATTTGCTTCTGCGGTTAGCCGCAGTTTCAATAATGGGCTCGTGGGACGGAGAAGTTTTTTTCTTTTGAAAGGCTTTTTTAAACTCTTCTAAATTTACTTGATCGCCCACATCAAAAAAGGTAGATGACTGAGCACTTCCAGCCATTATTAATTGGTCTAATTCATCATTTTCTATGTCTTGAGTGCTTTGATTAACAGTAAAATCAGTAATCAGTGAAAGTGCTGAGAAATCAATGTCTGTTTCTGCATATTCCGCTGCAACCATCGATTTTTGAAAACTTGGGGTTGATTCATTTACGGGAAGCAGCACCCGCTTATCCAATAGATAAAACAATTTACTGCGATCGGTTATCCAAACCGCTGTTTTTCTTAATTCCCTGTCGTAGCGAATGCTTCCCTGATTGCTTAAATTTTTAATATATAACAACCTTACTGATTGGCAATAAGGATATTCTTCCAGTATCTTTTCAAGAAACGGTAAGGAACGATCGTCTAATAGTTCCGGATGAGTCAGGTAGCTGTAAAAATCTTCTTTATTCATAAAATGAGGTTACCAATTTACCACCGCTTTGTTAAAAATATCGTCAATTAACTGCTCCAATATTTCTGTTACTAAGGCGTCCTCAACTTCCTGAAGATTTTTGTCGCTGCTATAATCGGAATAACGCGAAAAATTCGTGTCAAAATTGGCTTTTGGGTTTTGTGCATTGGTGAATTTTACTTTTACCGTAATAGTCAATCGGTTTTGCGCCGCTTGATCGCTGTTTGCTTGAATGGCCATTGGTTGGGTTCGGTAATCGACAATGGATCCGGAGAATTCCAAATCGCCATATTCTGTAACAACTTGAAGTCGGGTAAGGCTTACAAACTTATCTTTAAGCGCTTCGGTAAACTTGTTGGTTAATGTAGGGTTAATTAAGGGTGCTAAATTTGGAAAATCATATACCGATACCGTTTTGGTTTCCTGAGGAATGCTTGCTCCGGTAAATGAATATTTCATGCTACAGCCAGACAGCAAGAAAACGGCTATCAGCAATACTAATAATTTGGGAAATGTCATATTCTATTGTTTTTATTAACTAAAAGATGCCGCATCAAATTATTTTCAAATATCGGGAATTATCGATTCAAAAATCGCGCAATTCTAATCTGGAAACTATTTTAATATGTAATTTGTATATCCTATACTTTTTTGTTTTGCACTAAAGATCAATGTCGTATTCTTTTATCTTCCGATATAAGGTTCGTTCAGATATGCCCAAATCGTCGGCTGCATTTTTCCGCTTGCCGTTATGTTTTTCAAGGGCTTTAATAATCATTTCCTTTTCTTTATCGCTTAACGATAGTGATTCTTCAATAAATTCCTCAGTATCCTGAATCTGTGCGTTGGATTCCTCTTCATCGCCGATAAAAACTGTGGACACCTTTTCTGATGGAGGAGTGTAGGACAGTTTTGTATCATCATACAGGTTTTTTATAATTCGGGCGTGTTCTTCGTTTTGATTGGTCTTTTCAACTCCGTGATTCATTAAATCAACTACTAGCCGTTTTAAATCACTTACATCGCTTTTCATATCAAAAAGAACCTTATACAAAATTTCCCGTTCTGAATTGAAGGTCTGTTCATCAATCCTTTTATACAGAGCAGGAAGCTTGGAACCCTCTGAAATGGGAAGGTATTTTTTGAGTGTAATGGCTGAAACCTCCCGGTTTTGTTCCAGAATGGAAATTTGTTCCGTAATATTTTTCAGTTGCCTGATGTTACCCGGCCAGCGGTAGTTTTCAAGCATTTCGCGCGCTTCAGCGGTTAATGTTAACGCGGGCATTTTGAATTTTTCCGCAAAATCGGTAGCAAATTTCCGGAACAGCATATACACATCTTCTTTGCGCTCCCGAAGTGGAGGCACCATAATGGGCACAGTATTCAACCGATAGTATAAATCTTCGCGGAACCGGCCTTCGTCAACGGCTTTAACCATATTCACATTCGAAGCCGCAACAACACGAACATTGGTTTTCATGGCTTTCGATGATCCAACCCTTATAAATTCCCCACTTTCCAATACCCGAAGCAATCGCACTTGAGTGGAAAGCGGCAATTCTGCTACTTCGTCCAAAAAGATGGTGCCGTTATCGGCTACTTCAAAATAACCTTTGCGGGAATCGGTTGCTCCGGTAAAGGAGCCTTTTTCGTGCCCAAATAATTCTGAATCAATAGTACCTTCAGGAATAGCTCCGCAGTTTACGGCAATATAAGCCCCATGTTTACGGCTGCTATACTGATGGATAATCTTGGGAAATGTTTCTTTTCCGGTACCACTTTCTCCTGATATGAGTACCGTCAAATCGGTAGGAGCCACCTGAATAGCAATTTCAATGTCGCGTATTAATCCTGCGGTATTTCCTATAATGCCAAATCGTTGTTTTATCTGCTGTACGTCCATGTTGTTTCATTCATTTTAAAATCCAAGCTATTGAAAGCAAGGACTTGCCGTTTCGACATTTGATTTTATGATTTCACCTGACAAATTTACATATTTTAATGAATTTCTCCTTGATAAATCGGTAAAACCAAGAAAAACCGGGATGAATCGA